>DASQNW010000478.1:0-4036 GCA_035644775.1 Chitinophagaceae bacterium
CAGGGTGCGTACCGTGGAATCTTTTTTCTAAACCTGATTATAAATTTCATAGCGCCATTATTAATTCTGATGAAGCGTGGTTCAAAGCGGAATTATGGAACGATCACCATGATGGCGGTTTTGATCTTGTTTGGTCACTGGCTCGATTTCTACCAAATGGTGTTCCCTGGAGTATCGAGAGATCACGTTCCGTTTATGTTGGCAGATTTGGGAATAGCACTTGGGTTTGTTGGCTTGATCATGTTAGTAACAGCACGTTCACTGGCAAAGCACCCGCTGATAGCGAGAAATCATCCATTCCTGAAAGAAAGTGTTATTCATCATACATAATAAAAGTAGAACAGATTAACTGATAGAGTATGTCAAGTCTTTGGATTATAGTTGCATTAGTGTTAGGGTTCATAATCACCTTTCAGATTGCTAAGGCAAGTGAGTACGTAGCAATACTTCGGGGTGAAGACAGAACCAGAAAAGAGACGAATAGGATTAATGCATTTCTATTGCTGGCGTTTCTCGTAGCCGGACTTATAGCAGTTTACTATTGTCACGAAAGGTTGAAAGTTAAGATCCTTGGTGAAGCAGCTTCCAACCATGGCGAGAGAATTGACACCATGCTCTATATCACCACCGTGATCACGGGAATTGTCTTTGTCATTACACAAATACTTCTTTTTTGGTTTTCATATAAATACCAAGAATCAGAGAAAAGGAAGCCCTACTACTTTCCTCACGATAATAAGCTTGAAATAATATGGACGGTGATACCTGCAATTGTATTGACCGTGCTGGTAGGTTTCGGTATTTATTACTGGTTTCAAATAACGGGCGAAGCGCCAAAAAATGCCCAGGTGATAGAAGTTACCGGAAAGCAATTTGGTTGGGAATTCCGGTACCCAGGAAGAGATGGAGAACTCGGCAAGAAATACTTTAAGAACATAGATGAGGCAAACAACAACCCACTTGGTCAGATTTGGGAGGACAAGGCAAACCATGATGACATCTACGTGCAACAGGAAGTGCATGTGGTGGTGAACAAACCAGTGAAATTTGTGATCTATGCTAAGGATGTAATACATGATGTGGGGCTAGCTCACTTCCGAATGAAGATGGATGCTGTGCCCGGTGTACCTACAACCATGTGGTTTACGCCGAAATTTACTACAGCTGAAATGAGAAAAAAGTACGGCCCCGATTTCAATTACGAAATCTCCTGCGATCAGATGTGCGGCTCAGGCCACTTTAGCATGAGAGGGGTAGTAGTGGTTGAATCTCAGGCAGAGTTCGACAGGTGGCTGATTAGTAAACCTGCACAGTACGCAGCGGTTCAGGCTGCGGCTGCTACGCCAGCTGTAGTGCTGCCTACATCTGCCAATGCACCTGCTGACGCAAACAAACCTGCGGCAGCTACAAACACGACAGTAACAACAAACGACCAATAGACATTTAGCGGTTAAAAAAAGTATATGAGTAACGAGATAACAACAAATGTTCATGGAGCTGGGGTAACGACTCATGACGTGCATCATAATGGGAATGGGCATGACCACCATCATCATAAAGAAACCTTCATTACTAAATATGTTTTCAGCCAGGACCACAAAACAATTGCAAAGCAGTTTCTAATCACCGGAATGATTTGGGCTGTTATCGGCGGCTTGTTTTCGGTACTGTTTCGCCTTCAGCTGGGCTATCCCGAACAAAGTTTTCCCATTCTGGAGGCATTCTTCGGCCGCTGGGCAAAGGGGGGACAACTGCAGCCGGAGTTTTATTATGCGCTGGTTACCATGCACGGTACAGTATTGGTCTTTTTTGTATTGACAGGTGGTTTAAGCGGAACCTTTGCCAATCTTCTTATTCCACTACAGGTAGGTGCTCGTGATATGGCATCTCCATTCATGAATATGCTTTCGTACTGGTTTTTCTTCATGGCGAGCATGGTTATGATTTCTTCTCTTTTTGTGCAAACAGGACCTGCGAGTGGCGGGTGGACGTCTTATCCACCATTGAGCGCCTTAGGGCAAGCGTCCCAAGGCTCTAAAATAGGGATGGATCTCTGGATCACTTCTATGGCTCTGTTCGTTGTGTCGTCCCTGCTCGGAGGCTTGAATTATATTGCTACTATCCTGAACATGCGCACAAAAGGCATGAGCATGACACGTATGCCGTTAACTATGTGGGCTTTGTTCTTCACTGCAATACTCGGCGTATTGTCGTTTCCGGTGTTATTGTCAGGGTTTATTCTTTTACTATTCGACCGCAACCTTGGAACCAGCTTTTATTTAAGCGACATTTATGTAGCCGGTCAGATACTCCCAAATGAGGGCGGTAGTCCTATTTTATACCAACATTTATTCTGGTTTCTTGGCCACCCTGAGGTGTATATTATTATACTCCCGGCGATGGGCCTGGTGTCTGAGGTGATGAGTGTCAACTCCAGGAAGCCAATCTTCGGTTATATGGCCATGGTGGGTTCATTGTTTGCGATTGCCATTCTCGCCTTCCTTGTGTGGGCACACCATATGTTTGTCAGCGGGTTAAATCCTTTCCTCGGGTCGTTCTTTGTGCTGCTCACGCTCCTGATTGCCATTCCATCAGCCATCAAGGTATTCAACTGGATCACTACTATCTGGAGGGGGAATGTACGGTTGAATCCTGCTATGCTTTTTGCAATAGGTTTTGTCAGCATGTTCATTTCTGGTGGTTTAACGGGGATCTTCCTTGGAAATTCAACCATCGACATCCACTTGCATGATACTTATTTCGTGGTGGCTCACTTCCATATAGTGATGGGAGTTTCGGCTTTCTTCGGAATGTTTGCCGGGATTTATCATTGGTTTCCTAAAATGTACGGTCGGTACTTGAATAACACGTTAGGGTACATACATTTCTGGGTTACGCTGATTGGCGCTTATCTAATTTTCTGGCCTATGCACTACCAGGGTTTAGCCGGTGTGCCAAGGCGCTATCTTGATTTCCGTTCATGGACCTCGTTTAACCATTTTCAGGATCTGAACAAGATGATCACGATTGTTTCAATTGTTGTGTTTGCTGTTCAGCTGATGTTCATATTCAATTTCTTCTACTCCATATGGAAAGGAAGAAAAGTGCGGAGCACTAATCCGTGGGGTGCTACTACTCTGGAGTGGAGCACACCTATTCGCCCAGGTCACGGTAACTGGCCAGGCGAGATCCCGGAAGTACATCGCTGGGCTTATGATTACGGTAAGGATGGAAGAGATTTCATTCCACAAACAGAACCAGTGAGACCGGATGAAACAGCACATTAAGTAGTTTTTTGAAATATGAGTTTGCATCACCCTAAAGCAATAGTATGAAGGATGCAGAGGGAGTGGCAAACATGGAAAACAACAACAAGCTAAAAGACTACCTTCAACTGGTGAAGCCATCGTTGAGCATTATGGTGGTTTTCTCTAGTGTGATCAGTTTTTTGCTCGTTCCGGGGGTTGATGAAAAGTTCTCTAACCCATGGCTTATGAGCATATTGCTGGCGATTGGCGGAATGTTGGTAACAGGCGGAGCGAACGCCATCAACCAGGTAGTTGAAAAAGACACGGACGCTGTGATGAAAAGAACAGCAAAGCGGCCCGTTGCTGCAGGTAGGATGAGTGGTACAGAGGGTTGGGCATTTGCCTTGGTTTGTGGTGTGGCTGGTGTAATGGCGCTTGCCTTTTTTTTCAACTGGCTAAGCGCTTCACTTGCTGCTTTGAGCCTCTTTCTGTACGCTTTTGTATACACACCACTAAAGAAGGTGAGTGCGATTGCTGTGTTGGTGGGTGCATTTCCAGGTGCCCTGCCTTGCCTGATTGGGTGGGTTGCGGGTGCAGATGAGCTCTCTATGGGAGGATGGGTGTTATTTGCGTTACAGTTTCTGTGGCAGTTTCCACATTTCTGGGCCATTGCCTGGGTAGCGCATAGAGACTATAGCAGTGCAGGTTTTCGATTGCTGCCGAGTGAAAAAGGTCCGACTAAGTTCACAGCATTGCAGACAATCATATACTCGATGCTCCTGGTCCCG
>DASQNW010000479.1:0-5126 GCA_035644775.1 Chitinophagaceae bacterium
CTATTCAAGGGCCAGAAGTTTAGAAGACCCCAAAGGCCAAAACTACCTGCCTTTAGCACCTTCTTTTACATCTACAGGGGGAATTACCTACAATTCAAGAAAACATATCAGCAGTAGCCTCCGTTACCGCTACATGGGCGACCGTCCAGCAAATTCCGATCACAGCACAGTAGCAAAAGGCTATTTTGTTTCGGATCTTTTTCTAAACTATGCAGAGAAAAAGTTTGAAGCAGGAATTGCAATTCAGAACCTTTTCAATGTTCGATGGAAGGAAACACAATTTGATACAGAAAGCCGGTTGAAGAACGAAGCAGATCCTGTATCTGAAATTCATTTTACACCAGGCACTCCTTTCTTTCTGAAAGCAACAGTAACTTACCTCTTTTAATGCCATGAACAAGGCAATTACCAAAACCTGGAAGAGAGCATTACTGGTCATGATCACTTGCGGTGTTTATGTCGCTCCTGCGTGGGCACATGAAATTAATTATGCGCTCGAAAATGCTCCTGTTACTAATGTGGCCTCTTTCTACTTAAAACTTGGTTTTGAACATATCATTCCACTGGGATTGGATCACATACTTTTCGTTGTGTGCCTATGCCTACTAAACAATCACCTCAAAACTGTTTTATGGCAGGCTACTGCATTTACGGTGGCCCACTCAATTACCCTTGCATTAAGCATTCAAAACATCATCACACTGCCAGGTGCCATTGTGGAACCTATCATTGCCTTGTCAATTCTTTTTGTGGCTATTGAAAACCTGGTATTTGATGAATTGAAACCCTGGCGCATTGCCATTGTATTTGTTTTTGGACTGATACATGGCCTGGGCTTTGCCTCTGTGCTTAACGAGATAGGACTACCACGAGATCAATTTGCTGTTTCACTTATTTCTTTTAATGTAGGAGTGGAGTTAGGTCAAATTTTGATCATCGCCCTGGTCTTTGCTTTCATCTATGCATTCCAGAAAAAGGCGTGGTATAAACGATGGTTTGTTTACCCTGTTTCCTTTGTTATTATACTAATTGCCGCGTATTGGACAGTACAGAGAATAGCAAATGTTTAAGTGGCATCCGCAATAGTGAGGATCATTAGCAGCAGTTTTGAACTAAGGTGGGCGACGAATTGGGGCTTACTGAGACATTTCACTTGATTGACAATGCTTCATCAGAAGCCTATAATGTACATAATTGTCAAAGTTGTGTTCCGATAGACCACATATTACCCGCGAAATCTTTGAATGTCCCGCGTCTGTCCGGATCATTTTCCTGTTGTTTAGGCTTTTCTACAATCTCGCACCCTGCTTCAATAGCCTTTTCAAAAGTTTTGTCAACGTCGGGCACGTACACATGAATCACAGCAGGAACAGGTAAGTACTTCTCTGATGAATCTCCTACCATAATGACTGAATCGTCAATCTGGATCTCGGCGTGCATAATTGTTCCGTCAGGCATGTCATAACGACGAAGTTCAGTTGCATCAAAAACATTCTTTAAAAGATCAATTAAACGCTGTGCCCCGTTCACAATAAAGTACGGTGAAACTGAATTGTAACCTGTCGGTTTAAATGTCTTATTCATGTTTTTTGTGGAATTTCACTTCAATACTAAAGCTTTGAACTGATAAACTCTATAAGCTTTTCATCACTCATCTTGCTTGAAGTTGACTCTTCTGTTTTACTATTTTTAAATTGAGGCGTATCTGCTAGGTAGTGAATGAACTGCTCTTGCACCTGGCCAGTTCCAGTAACATGGACGTGAGTTGCATTGACCATATATGATGTTATTTCCTTGAAATACTTTGCTTGCATTGTTTTTACTTGATTGGTAGAACTTGTTTCATTGGAATTTGCAGAACTACCTTCACCTTTTACATGTGCAAGTATTGATAGCCCTACTGCGTCTACACTTTCCTTACCTACCACTACTGCCTGGTGACTATCCATCCAAACGCCAAATTGTTTTTGATTGGTCATTGTTTTGTTTTTTGTAGTACTAATGAACCAATTACTGTACCGCAAGCATGAAATGCGATTTAAATATCGAGAGTAGAAGTTTTCAGGTAGCGTAAAGGTTTCTTTCTATGCACCTCCGGGCCGCGATTAATGCTAGGCTACTTAGCCGATCAAAAACACGGGTAACTTAGAAGAGCCGCCTGGGTATGCACCAGAACCAAGTAGCGCCAGAAACGGGTGAAGTCCGCACCTTTCCCCTCCTTTGCTCTTGCATTGTCAACAGAAATAGGCTTATATGGCTCATGTTGACTTCTAACTGGCTCTGCAAGCACATTCATGGTGTTCATTGACATAGGCTATGGATATTTTACTAAGTTTCTCTAATACGTCAATGTTGATGTCTGAAAGTTTCTTGACGTAAATACAAGCCTTTCCAATTTTAAATTTTCCTAAGTTTTTCAAAAGGTCTTTACTTTCTTCAGTAGGTGAATAAACATAAAGTGAAAACTCAGCCTTCCGAGGCGAGAAGCCGAGTAATGGTGCGTCCCCTTCATGCCCACTGGGATATTTATAGTGATAACGCCCGAAGCCTATGATGGTCGGTCCCCACATCTTAGGTTCGAAACCAGACCATTCCCGCATAAGATCAATCAAGCGAAAGCTGTCTTGTTTTTTCTCTTCTTTGTCAACAAATGAATTCACAAACTCATTAACGCTGACGTTTGTTTCGGCAGTCTTGTTTTTTGTAGCCATAGTTTTTGTCAATGTAGTTTCCTTTAGAGCTGTTCCAACATCGCCATCGTATGTTCTCAACGATGTTGATCTATTAATATTAGGTTCCCATCCGGGTCTTGTGTCATAATACTTGCTGGTCCTGATGTTTGCTCATCTGCTTCTGCTGTTAATAGGACGCCTTTACTCTTTAAATTTTTCTGGATCTCCCGAACGTCATCAAACTTTTCAATGTTCTTTGCATTTTCATCCCACCCGGGATTAAAGGTTAGAATGTTGCCTTCAAACATGCCTTGAAACAATCCGATGAGAGCATTTTCATTTTTCATTATGAGGTAATTCTTGTCGATGCTACCCGCAAAAGTTTCAAACCCGAGCTTCTGATAAAATTCCCTGGATAAGGTTAAATCTTTTACGCTTAAGCTGATAGAGAAGGCTCCTAACTTCATATCGATTGGTTTAGTTTTTTACAATTGTGGTGTTTTGAGCTCCAGCTCTTTAAATAAATGTTGTCAGAGATCCAGGGTGATCTGCAGCATACCTGTATCAATCGTCAATTTACCCTCGAAATCGCAGGTACTCGATTTACCTTGCATTAGGCTTTTTCGGGCTGCGAGTGCCAAAATTTTTGTGCTTTGCTGGTGTTTTTGCAGGATCTGTGATTGCTTTATGATCAACTGAAGTTAAGAAACTGTCTTTTGAATGGAGGCACATTTAAACTTTCATAATTAGGTACGCCAACTAAAGGCAAATCGAATCAATGACAAGAGAGTAAAGAATCTATGGGTGCTTACTGCTTTTGATTTGCAGAAGGAGGCTTCAGGAAAATATCTGCTATGGTCTCCATTTCTTTTTTATCGATACCTCCACCTACATTCTTGTTTGCACAAACGGCGATTATGAGATCTTGCTCAGGGAATATGATAACGAAGGTCCTGCCACCTTCTATGGTGCCTCCATGATGAACGATTCTTCTCCCTTTGCTGTCTACTTCTATTCGCCAGGCAATGCCGACTATAGTCTGCGTTCCGCTTTTAAGGCGCTGGGGTGTAGTAAGCATCTTAATTACCTCTGGTGATAAGAGCTTAGGGGAAAGAAGCTCCCTTCCCATTATTACCAAATCAGATGGGGTGGAAAGATAACCTCCTCCGGCCCATTTATAACTGTTGTCGACAAGCAGCGCATTAACCAATCCACTTCCATAATCATCATAAAATCTTACCCTGTTAGTTACGATACTATCGGGATAGTCCGGTATGGTATTGTTCATCCCAAGTGGAGAAAGTATTTCTTGTTCCATGTACCTGGTGAATGGTGTGTTGCTGACTCCTTCAACGGCAGCACTGATCAAGGTATAAGCATAAGTGGAGTAGGAGTAGGCCGTGCCTGGTTCAAACAAAAGTGTGTCGTTCTGAAAAATTCTTAACCCCTCGCTAACGGATTTGAAGCGAACAGGATACTGTGGATCATCTGCCCGATAGTGACGAATGCCTGCCGTATGTCCTGCTAATTGTCGAATTGTTAGAGGGTACTTCTTGGCAGGAAAGTGAGGAACATAGGTCTGTATAGGTGTGTCCATGGCTAACTTACCTTGCCCGTAGAGCTTTCCCACAGCAAGGGAAGTGAGGCATTTGGAGACAGAACCGATTCTGAATTTTGACCGCAACGTCACGGGTGTGTTGTTCTCAAGATCTGCCATCCCAAAAGCTGCTGCCCAAAGAACTTGTTTGCGGTTGCCAACGCAGATAGAAATTCCAGGTATACCGAGGCGTTTTTGTAAATCTCTGATAAACCTAGAAGCGTTATTTATCGCTGATTTATGGTGGCCTGATGTAACGGTCTGGCCAATGCTGATATTAAACAGGAGGGTGGCTGATAATATCAACAGCATCACTCTACTTGTCGCTGCTTTCATCATTAGAACTTTTGCAATTTTAAGAAACGAGGGTAAAGAAAGCAAAATTGGAAGTTGCGTTAGTTCCAAGTCTTTATACGAATCAGAAAGTTGTTAGTTACAGCAATCAGATTTTTTTTGGTCTATACAAACGCTGTAGCATTTATTCAAGTTCCTTTATTGTACTGATAGCATCTCAGTATTGTTACCATTGGTGACTTAAACCGCCTTCAGTATGGTGAAGGCAAGGTTGTCTGTTCTGTCGATTCATTTATGTTGTTGTCCAATAAAGATATGATTGCAATCATGCTCTTCAGCGGTGCTGCTTTAAAGCTACTCTTATGTGCTGCCCTGTAAGCAACTTAGTTGATATCTACAGCGATTTTCTTTTCATTGGCTTTTCCGATCCATACGCAGACCAGTTGGCACAATAGGAAAAACGGTAAAATTCTGGTCGGGCTCAAGCGAGAAGTAAGGCAAAAACTGATAATCAGTATTGTTTCTAATTGAAAAACGAAGAGGTTTTGTAGCATCAGGAATAA
>DASQNW010000480.1:0-5427 GCA_035644775.1 Chitinophagaceae bacterium
ATTTTAGGTCACGCTTATGATCCCGTAGTAGACGCCATTCAGCAAAAAGCACTGGACTCGACTTCTTTTGGTGCACCAACCGAGTTGGAGGTAGAACTTGCTGAACTGATAAAAAGTATTGTACCTAATGTTGACCTGATACGTATGGTGAGCAGTGGCACGGAGGCTTGCATGAGTGCTATTCGTCTCGCACGGGGATATACGGGCCGTAACAAGATCATCAAATTTGAAGGCTGCTATCATGGTCATGCTGATTCTTTTCTTGTGAAAGCAGGAAGCGGCGTTGCCACGTTCAACATTCAGTCAGTACCGGGCGTTACAACCGGAGTTTCAGAAGACACTCTCAATGCTCCATACAACGATCTTCACGCTGTGGAGCAGCTCGTGGCACAACATGAAAATCAGATCGCCGCTATTATTATAGAACCGGTGGCCGGCAACATGGGCTGCATACTTCCGGCAGCAGGCTTTCTTGAGGGCTTACGCAACCTATGCAATGATCATAAAATAGTCTTCATCTTCGACGAAGTGATGACCGGTTTTCGCCTGGCACTGGGAGGCGCACAAGAGCGGCTCAAGATAAACGCCGACCTGGTGACTTATGGTAAAGTTATAGGAGCAGGAATGCCCGTTGGTGCCTTCGGTGGAAAGCAGGAGATCATGCAGCATATAGCGCCACTGGGCAACGTATACCAGGCGGGCACCTTAAGTGGCAATCCATTATCAATGGTGGCTGGATATACTTTGCTGAAGGAGCTGCGGGATCATCCCCGCATCTATGCGGAATTGGAAGAAAAAGGCTCCTATCTAAAAGCGGGGTTGAAAAAGGTCCTGGAGCAAACAGGCATCCCGTTCATTATCAATCAGCTCGGCTCAATGATCTCAGTACACTTCAGCGAAGCTCCTATTATCGATTTCGCTTCCGCGGCTGCGGCTAATAATTCTCTCTTCAATAAGTTTTTCCATGCCATGCTTAACCGCGGTATTTACCTGCCGCCCTCTGCGTTCGAAAGCTGGTTTTTGAGCAATGCACTTACGGAACAGGATTTAGACAATACGATAACAGCAGCGCAGCAAAGCCTGGAAGAGATTACCAGGATCTAACCGTAAAGCCAACACGATCAATGGATGAAAAAACTAATTATTCCAACAAAGATCAAAACGGCGCCACTAATCCGTTTTTCGTTATGCTCGATAAATTCAGCAGGCAGTAAATTCACGCCTCTGTACCCAAGATTTACAAGAAGAAGAATGCCTGAAATACTCACAACCGCATAGATGAAAGCCATCAGGCTCACCACTCCCATTCCATAAACACCTGCTGAAAGAAAAAGGCTTTCTACCTCCAGGCAAGGTGAGAGAAACATCATTATAATAAAGATCAGGATCCATTTTCGTTTAGAACGTTTATACGCAACAATATCCTTCTGCTCGCTATGATGGTGATGCGGAAGGTTCACCGTGAAATAAACTAAGCCAAACACAATCAGTAAAACAGAGGAGGCAGCATGGATCGTACTTCCATACTTATCTTCTAACTCTTTCCCAATAAATCCTAGCACAAACCCCAGGAGCACTGTGCCCGTGACGTGGGCAAGGGCCGCTAGAAATGTAGTGGTAGTTACTTCTTTCATCTTCCATTGCTCGGCTCTTGCAACGGCTACCAACGGAAGCCAGTGATTGGGAATCAGGGCATGGATAGCAGCCAGTAGAATGGTTCCAGCAATTACGCTAAGCATGAAGAGAAATTGAACGATGGATGGCAAAATGCATTGGGATAACAGTAGATGTTTTGCATTTTACTTTATCGGAAAAGAAGCTCGCACGGCTTTAAACCAGTGTGCTTTTTGAAAGCAGTTGAAAAATGAGATATAGATGAATATCCGAGCAGCAAAGAAACCTCTGTCACGCTTAGTCCTTTCTCGTACAACAGGTATTTTGCATGCTCCATTCGTTGGCTTTGGTAGAAGTCGAATATGGTAGTGCCAAACATCTCCTTAAAGCCTTTTTTTAAATAGCATTCGTTCATTGCCACCTTGCGGCTTAGCTCCTTAATGGTGATTGGTTCTCCGATCTGCTGAATCAGGATCTCTCTGGCTCTCACAATCTTATCACGATCGGCCTCGTTGGCCAGAAACTTACAAGTGAGGATATCAATTTCTTTCTCACCCAGCATGCAATCTAAACCATACAATAGAAGCATCTGTGTCTGGGCGTTTACAAAAATGTTTTCTAAAGTATCAGTGTAGCTGTGGTTCAATAATGATTCCAGTACAGAACGTGTGCGATTACAAATCGGCAGCAACTTAGAAAAGGAAGTACGGTGGCGAAACGCAAGCACGTTATCAGCCAGCGTATCTGAGCTTAGCCTCGGCTTTACAAATTGCGATAGAACGGATGGCGAAAACACAAAGCTTAATACATCAATGCTGCCGATCTTTTCAGAGCAGTTTCGCTTTTCATGTTGCTTGCAAAATCCCAAACCACCTCCTGGCTGATCCCGACAGGTTACCTGTCCGCATACGCAAAAACGAAGTTCTAAGTGATTTTCTACATCATGCGAAGGCTGAATATGATATTTGATCAATCCAGAGTCTTCCTGCATCCAGTCATGCGGCTTCAGAAAACGCCTTATACTGTAGCTAACAGACCCTGGTATCTGGCGGCTCCATTCCGATACGAGCTGCCCGTGCATGTCTGGCCTTTCCGATACTAAATCTAACGAGGCAAGTGTTGCTGGCATGAGCGGCAAATTTACGCTAGAAGCACCAGTGTTAAGGTTTCTATACCTTCATATTTTCGTCACAATTGCACTGACTACCAGCGGTTGAAGCTAGTTCATCAATTTAGATTATTGTACGATTGTTTCATACTTTCGCCGAATGCAGATTGAAAATGGCATTAAAGATTTTCAGCATACACTTGCCTCTGAAGTAAGAATCGATGGCGTAGGCATTCATACCGGACGTACCGTGGAGATGATTTTAAAGCCCGCCGGGCCTAATACAGGTATTGTTTTTCAGAGAGTTGATCTTCCCAATAAACCCACCGTGAAGGCAGACGTAGATAATGTGGTAGAAACTACACGCAGCACTACGATCGAAGCTAATGGAGCAAGGGTAAGCACCATTGAACACCTGATGGCAGCCTTAACAGGCAGCCAGGTAGATAATGTGTTGATTGAAATCAACGCACCCGAAGTTCCTATCCTCGACGGGAGTGCTGAGCCCTTTGTTCAGATCATTGACAAAGCCGGCATCAAAGCGCAAACGGCACCTAAGATATATTACTCGCTGCAGCATAATATTACGTTTACAGACGAAGCGAAAAAGGTGGAGATGGTTGCCCTGCCATTTGACGAATACCGGATAAATACGTTAATCGATTTTAATTCGCCGGTCTTAGGCACCCAGCATGCCGACATTAAACAAATAAATGCATTCAAAGATCAGATAGCACCCTGCCGCACATTTTGTTTTTTTCACGAACTGGAGTATCTGATGGATAACAACCTTATCAAAGGTGGTGATATCAATAACGCGATAGTAGTTGTTGACAAACCAGTTACGGATATGCAGGTGCAACGCATCTCGAAGGTGTTTCAAAAGAAAGATGTGAAGGTGAACGAAGGCGGTATCTTAAACAACCTGGAGCTGCGTTTTCCAAACGAACCAGCCCGACACAAATTGCTGGACGTGATGGGTGATTTGGCGCTTGTAGGATATCCTTTTAAAGCCCACATCATTGCCAGCCGACCTGGCCATTCCTCAAATGTGGCATTTGCAAAAAAGATCAAGGAACACATCAAAAAATATAAACACCGGCAGCAAATTCCCTATTACGACCCCAATAAGCCACCGCTGTTTGATATTCATGCTATTGAAAGAAAATTGCCACACCGTTATCCATTTCTTTTAATAGATAAGGTGATTGACATGACGGAGAAATTCGTAGTGGCGGTAAAGAATGTCACCTATAATGAACCTTTCTTCCAAGGTCATTTTCCCGGCAATTGCGTGATGCCCGGTGTGCTGCAGGTAGAAGCATTGGCACAAGCGGGAGGCATCTTAACAATACCTGAAGATCCAGACCATACTTACGATACTTATTTTCTGAAGATTGACAATTGCAAATTTAAAAACAAGGTAGTTCCTGGCGACACGATGATCTTGAAGATGGAACTGATGAACCCGGTCCGCCGCGGCATTTGTGAAATGAAAGGGACTATTTTTGTTGGCGAAAAACTGATCGCCGAAGCTGACATGGTTGCGCAAATTGTAAAGAAACCCAAAGAAAGAGTATGATTTCACCGCTGGCGTCCATTCATCCCAATGTGAAACTAGGCAACAATGTCACCATCGAACCTTTTGCCGTACTTCACGAAAACGTAGAAGTAGATGAAGGCTCACATATTATGTCGCATGCGGTGCTGATGCCATTCAGCAGGATCGGTAAAAATTGTCGCATCTTTCCGGGCGCTGTAATTGGCGCCATTCCACAAGACCTGAAATTTATTGGAGAAGAAACCACCGCCGAAATAGGTGATAATAGTACTATAAGAGAACACGTAACAGTTAACCGCGGTACTGTTGACAAATGGAAAACAGTCATTGGCAAAAATTGCCTCCTGATGGCCTATGCACACGTGGGTCACGATTGTCTTATAGGCAATAACGTGATCTTGGTGAATGCAGTGCAGCTGGCCGGGCACGTAGAAGTGGGTGATTATGCCATCATCGGAGGACTGGCAGGAGCTCGCCAGTTTGCCCGTATCGGTGCTCATACTTATATAGCCGGGCAAACGGTGATCCGAAAAGATGTACCGCCGTACGTTAAGGCAGCACGCGAACCCATGTCGTACATGGGCGTTAATGTGGTGGGTTTGCAAAGAAGAAGCTTCGACTCAGACAAGATCCAGGCGATATCAGACATCTATCATATTCTTTTTGTTCAGAACCATAGCACATCAAAGGCTATTGACCTGATCCAGCAACAAATACCAGATTGCGAAGTGAAAACAGAGATCCTGAACTTTGTACAAACATCAAAAAGCGGCATCATCAAACGCTCTTCTAAAAACGGTATTTTAGATGAAAGTTAGCTTGTCGCGAGCTGGTAAACGTTTTAATCGCGAATGGATTTTCCGAAATGTTTCTCTTGATTTTTTTAGCTCCCGCTCCTATGCCATTACAGGTGCAAACGGCTCTGGCAAATCAACTTTTCTTCAGTCAGTCGGCGGCATGTTTCAGCTGAGCGAAGGTGATCTAACTTTCAGCTTCAAAGACAAAGTTGTACCTCCCGAGCACACATTCCAACATATCTCCTTTTCAGCGCCCTACCTTGAGTTGATTGAAGAAATGACTCTGTGGGAATTTCTTTCTTTTCATTTCAAATTCAAGCCCATTTTGGGCGGAATCGATGCTGAGC
>DASQNW010000481.1:0-6656 GCA_035644775.1 Chitinophagaceae bacterium
TTCCGTCTTTAAACGGAATTAAATCATAACTTTTCTCTTTTTGGTTCGTATAGAGGTATCTTACTTTATCTAAAAACCGCTGCGGTTCTAGCAGCATCGTTGCAGCATGTTGCAAAGCAGCATTGTCATCCTTGCTCTCGAGGATTTCATCCGGCATTTTCCAGATCTCCACAAAGCGACTATTGTGCAAGAGCATTTTACCTTTTGCATCTACAATCAATACCCCATCAGGCGTAACCTCATTTTGCGCCTCAAATAAGGCATTGCGAAAGTTCAGCCGCTCTGTAACTTCGTTTACCTTCTTTCGCGCCATTACCTGTTCTGTAACATCGTGTGCCACACCAATTATACCTGTTGCTATTTTGAGATTGATGTCCTCATAATAGGGTTGATATACAAAATCAAAATAGAATGTTTCCTCTTTTCCATTGTGTAGGATAGTTGCCGGTGATTCGTAAGCGTAATAAGGAATGCCTGTTTTCCTTACCTCGTCAAGTCTTTCTATAAAGCCTTGGCCCTCCAGTTCGGGGATGGCTTTCAGCAAAGGTTTTCCAATCACCTCTTTTCCTCTCCCCCATACCTTCTGCATGCTTTCATTTGCCAGTTCTATTACATAGTCATCGCCCTTGACAATAGCAATGGTAACAGGTGCCTGCATAAATAAATTGAAAGACTTTTCAATGTCCTTCATTTTATCTTCACGCTGACTGACCTTTATTTCAGAGGTGATATCTACCGCAGAATGGAGGATATACATCACAGCACCTGTATCATCAAAAACAGGCTTGTTAATAGCTGACCAATAACTTTCTTCAAAAACACCTTCAGCATTTTTGATATCATAACGCTGAACAGGTAGCTGGTGCTGCTTTTTATTTTGTATTACAATTTGAAAAGAGGTAGACATGTTTTGCTCCCCATCAAATTTTGGATCATCGGGATTGGGAGGGAATGCTTTAAAAAGACCTAAGCCCACCAGTTCTTCTCTTGTCCGGTTTGTTTGACGTAAGAAATCGTCTGTTACGGAGAGAATCGTATAGTCTGGTGCATCTGTTTGCAATAGCGCATGAACACCAGGCATGGACTCAAAGACGGCTTTGAAGTTTACCAAATTGCTTGAAACCGAATCAGGAGTTTCGTGTAACATAACCGGGAACTGGGGAGCGAGGAGAGTTTATTGAAGCAATTTATATATATCTGCAGGAACTTAAAGGTTTTTAAAAGTCGTTTTGGCCGATAAAACCGGATAATGAACATCTTTTTAGCAAATTGCCGATATGGACGGGAGCAGAAGTTTTTGACACGTACGGCAACTTTAAATAGAATTAAGAGGCGATCTGCTTACAGAACTCAAACTATTGGGTACACGCTATTTAACGTAGTTCGGCGATACACATTCCTGCCAATACTCCACAATTATTTTTATCACACGTCTTAGCTTTTTGTAATCATTTGGCTTTACAAAAAAACCCTGGATAGATTTCGAATAAGCGTCAATAACAGCTTGTTGTTCTGCATTGGTAGTAAAAAACAAATAAGGTATCGACTTCATCCTCAAATCTTCATTGTTATGTACTTTCTCTCTCAATTCTGTGCCACTTAGTTTAGGCATATTGATGTCTGAGAAAATAATAAAGGGCTCTATATCAGTACTAGTCAAAAAGTCAAGAGCCTTTTGACTATCAAGAAAAAAGATAATCTCGTTTGGATAGTTAAGTTCACTAAAAACCTCACCAAGTATTTCCTGGTCGTCCGGATCATCTTCTATTATTATGATAGGTCCGCCCTGGTTCATACTAGTTTCATGTTTTAGCCTAAAGTAACTATATATATTAAGGAAAGGATCGATTATTTTCAGCTCCTACAACCCTGAAAAAAAACAAATAGGATTTCATGATTTGAAATAAGAGAAGCTACTGTGTCCAACAAAAAAAAAGCCCCTTGAAAAGGTCGAACTTGTTACAGTTTACCTGATACAAAACAAATTGCCCTTGAAGATTTGGTCTTGCACCAATCCGTCTGATGCTCTACAACGAAAGTGTTTTTATAATCGGTAGGGTGTCGATCCTGCTTTATCGACTAGGCGGCGCCTCTATCTTGGTTTTATTTAAAACCGAGGTTATACTGGTTATTACACCTGCTATATCAGAAAGATCTGCCGGAACAATCATTGTATTATTCACTTGTGCAAGCTTGCCAAATTCATTCAGATACTGTTCGGCAATACGAAGATTAACAGCGTTCATGCCTCCTTCTTCGTTTATTGATGTAGCTATTTCCCTGATACCCTTTGCAGTAGCAACAGCCACCAGTTCTATTTCCGATGCCCTACCTGCTGCTTCATTTATACGCCTTTGCTTTTCACCTTCAGACCGGGCAATTGCCTCCTGCTTATCACCCTCGGCACGGTTAATCTTTGCTTGCTTATCACCTTCCGACTCAGCAATCAACGCCCTTTTTTCACGTTCAGCACGCATCTGTTTTTCCATTGCATCTTTGATACTTTGTGGAGGTGAAATGTTTTTCACTTCGTAACGTGAAACCTTTATCCCCCATGGTCCGCTTGCTTTATCAACTGCTTCAACTATACTTCCATTAACGGTTTCTCTTTCTTCAAAGGTTTTATCCAACTCCATTTTACCAATGATGCTACGCATGGTAGTTTGTGAAATTTGTACTACGGCAAACTTATAATTATCTATTCCATAAGATGCCTTTTGCGGGTCTATTACCTGCAGGTATAAAATGCCGTCTACTTCTACAGCAATATTGTCCTTTGTGATACAGATTTGTGACGCTACATCTATTGCCTGTTCTTTCAGGTTTTGCCTGTATGCAATCTTATCTATGAAGGGTATAAGAATATGGAAACCTGCATCTAACGTTCTGCTGTATTTGCCAAGCCTTTCTACAATAAACACTGACCGTTGCGGCACCACTTTAAACGTAGACAAAAAAGCAATTAAGAGGAATAGAATGAGTATGATAAGTATAATGGTAGATGCTGTCATAATAAGTTTTTGTTTGATTTTACGATTAATAATATACTGTCGTTTCCAACAATGATCACGTTTTCACCTTTTTGAATAGTATCGTCTGAGCGTGCATCCCAAATAGTCCCCTTAAAATCTACCTTTCCATTTTCACCGGGACCTATAAATGTTTCAGCCTTCCCTGTTTTTCCAATCAGTTCATCCTCAATTTCACTGGAATTCTTTCTCGACCACATTATTTTTTTTATCCATTTTCTGAAAAGAAGAATGGTTATTATGGAACTGGCTGAAAAAATGAGGAGCTGTGCATTGATAGAGATATCCATCAACAAAGAAAGCAGAGCAACTATCCATGCACCGACTGCAAAAAAGAAAAGTATGAACCCTGGTAAGGCAAATTCGAGGATAAAGAAAACAAATCCCACAATGAACCATAAGACAGCGGGATTATTAAAACTCTGCATTAGTAGTTAGTTAATTAGTTAAGTGAACATTTCAAATGTAACTTTTTTGTGAGTTATAACTGTTCTATTCACAAAGACCGGGTTACCAACTGACCACCATACTTCAAGTACTCTATTCGATTTCCAACGCTTAGAAGTGGAAATTATCTTTCCCTTAAATCGGAATGTGAGGAAGGAGAAAGGTAAAAAATCTTTGTATTTACCTATTTACTACTGCTCGATTTCTTGTTGGATGTTTTTTGCGTTCCGGGATTGTGAGTGTTCTACTAACCTGAGTTCAGCTGTTCTCAAAAGAAACGATTGAGTGGGTTTTATGGCATCAAAGAGGGACTGTCGCAATGCTACCAGGTCACGATAGTCATCGTTTTTAGGCAGGCAACTAACACCATCCGTTTTTATCGTTACTTCCTCACCAAACTCTTCAATTAAGTCTGTATCTTTTAAAAGCACAAAGATGAAACAAGGAAAAGCAGAATTGTCAATAAAAAATTCAAAACTATACTCTTTGTTCCTGAATATAAAGGACGTAGGTAAAGTCATGATTTAGATTTTTATTAAGTACTGAACATCCGAACAGTTATTCCATGTTTAAAGAAGAGGGTGTCGAACGTTCCTCTTTAGTAAAAAGCTGGGGCAAACTATCTTTCGAAAACACAACCTGATGTTTACATTCCTGCAATGTTATTCTAAGCATTAGGGTGAACAGCCTTTCTTTTGAAACATCATGATCATTCAGTTCCACCCAAATTCTTAGAAAGCTCTTTTCCAAAATACTGCTGGCGAGTTGTACGTCGGGTGTCAGCTTAAGGATTACGCCATATAATGCCGGAGCATAGGTATCGTACAAGCGGCTGAAAACATCAATATCTCTGCGTGTGTGGGGTATCATCATATCAATTCACAAAATCTTATTCAAACACGTATGCCTCAGTGAGGCCCCGATGAACTGGCCTCCAAAAGGGAAGCCAGTGTGCAGAGGTATTGTCAGAGGGACGCTTCGGACCAATTATTCATTAAAACTTACTGTTGGTACCAGCGGTAAAATTCGACTTAAACGAGCGATTCAGTACTATATCATTTGGTGTTCTTCTGACATAATTCACTGGTTTCCTCCGTTCTATAAAACAAAAAAAGGGCTGGATAGAAATCCGGCCCTGAATTATCCAATATCCTATGAAAAACCAATGTGAAGGTACCGGCACTTTCCAAAAGAACTATTATACAATTCGTCTTACTAGTATCATAATTCGCAGCCGCCGCTGAGCTTCGATAATAATAGCTTCCTGAGAAAGCATAGGAAGTTTTGACAATGGCTTAAAAGATGGATTCAATAGCCAAAGCTTATAAGGCTTAATTTTAAAGAAGCAAGCATGATACATGTCGGATAACGAGAGCAAGAAAATAAAAATACTTTCCGAAAATCTTTTTCCTGTTGTGGGGGTAGGGGCTTCTGCCGGTGGAATGGATGCTTTTAAAGCGCTGGTGAAAGCGATTCCAAAAGACACAGGAATGGCCTATATTTTAATACAACACCTGGCTCCCCAGTATGAGAGCATCCTGCCTGATTTACTGCAAAAAGTGACATCAGTACCGGTGGTTGAAATAACGGACCACATAAAGGTTGTTCCTGATCACATTTATGTTATTCCCTCCAATCAGGTGTTAACAGCAAATGACGGTATCCTTGAGTTGGAACCGCGGGTGAAAGGTGAGAAAGTAAATACAATTGATGTTTTTTTTTCTTCGCTTGCCGAAATACATCAGCACCATGCCATTGGTGTTGTGCTATCGGGTACGGGCCGTGATGGTACTGTTGGTTTGAAGACCATAAAAGACCAGGGCGGAATTACCATTGCACAAGATGAGGCTTCGGCAGCTTACCATGCCATGCCCCAAAGTGCCATCGAAGCTGAAGTTGTGGACTTTGTGCTTTCGCCGGATGCAATACCCAACCATTTAGTGGAAGTAATCCGCTCTTCTAAGCTGGATTCTCCTGAGGTGAATTTATCCGAAGAGATGAAGGACGAAAGCACTTTCAGGCAAATCATTACTTTACTAAAAGCGAAACATAGTATTGACTTTTCCTACTATAAGCAAACAACGATTCGCCGCCGCATTCTTCGCCGAAAGGCGTTGAACAGGATAGAGACATTGAAAGACTACTACAATTTTTTGTTGGAAAATAAAGAAGAGCAGGATGCTTTACTCAAGGATATTCTGATTCCCGTAACAGCTTTTTTTCGTGACCCTGTAACTTTTGAGTCCTTGTGTGAAACCTCTTTTCGGCAACTATTTAAAGACAAAACCGATGCAGAGCCGATAAGGGTATGGGTTGCGGGCTGTTCCTCCGGGGAGGAGGCTTATTCTATGGCCATTTGCCTTCATGAATATTTTAATGAAACGGTGCAGGAAAGAAAGATTCAAATATTCGCTACGGATATTTCAGAACAGGTAATTGCAAAAGCAAGAAGCGGCATTTACCTCAAAAAAGATATGGCAGGAATTTCTGACACTCGTCTTAAAAAGTTTTTTACCCGTATAGATGGCAGCTATCAGGTGAACAAGGAAATAAGAGAAATGTGTGTGTTTGCCTGCCATAATTTTCTAAAAGACCCGCCATTCGCCAGAATGGATCTTATTAGCTGTCGCAATGTGCTCATTTACATGGAGCCTTACCTCCAGAAAAGAGCATTTACCACGTTTAGCTATGCACTAAATAATAAGGGGTTTCTGCTGTTGGGGAAATCAGAAACGCCTGGGCTGGCATCCGAACTGTTTCAACAAATTGATCAACACGAAAAAATTTATTCCAGAAAGGCAACGGAAAGGAAATACATGCAGGTGGCGACGATTGGAAGTGAAACAGCCCTAAAGCGCAAAGATGACGATTTAAAAAACCGGGACGGCGGAAAAGATGACTTTGGAAAAGCGGCTGATGAGGCCCTGCTTACCAAATATGGCGCTGTAGGAGTTATTGTAAATGAGCAATTAGACATTTTACAATTCCGTGGAATCACCAGCCCTTACCTTGAAGCTCCTCCGGGCAGGGCCAGCCATAACATTCTAACGATGGCACGGGAAGGTCTCGCTTTTGAATTGCGAACCGCTCTGCACAAAGCAAAAGAGAGCAACGGAGTTGTAAAAAAAGAAGGCATACCCCTTGGAAAGGAAGCTCGCAGAATAGACATGGAGATTATAC
>DASQNW010000482.1:0-3474 GCA_035644775.1 Chitinophagaceae bacterium
AAATTTCTGTACCTGGCATTCAGGTGCTTCGATAACTCACCCGACTCGATAGATAAACGGATGGGAAGAAGGGATGAATTTCCCGGCGACTGGATTGAAATAAACTTAGATAGCTATCATGATCTCCGCACTGCTTTCTCATTCACGCTTTCTGTTTCCGGTGTTCGAAGCGATGAATTTGTATCCAACGATGGCAGTAATTGGGATGGTAGCTGGAACCCAATATGGTTTGCCAAAACTCATGTAGATGACAAAGGATGGACCGGTGAAGTAAAGATTCCATTTAGCCAGCTGCGCTATGGCGCTGAAAAGGAAAAGGTATGGGGGCTGCAGGTAAATCGGAGGCTCTTTAGAAAGGAAGAACGCTCTACCTGGCAATACATCCCTCAAAATTCTGGCGTGTGGGTAAGCCGTTTTGGTGAGCTACACGGCTTAAATAATATTCCGCTGCACCGCCAGGTGGAGATTGCACCCTATGTGACTGCACAAGCCGACAAATACAAGAAAGAAGAGGGCAATCCATTTGCAACGGGTGCCGATACCAGGGTGGTTGCTGGAGTGGACGGTAAATTCGCAGTAACCAATGATCTTATTCTCGACTTCACCATCAACCCTGATTTTGGACAAGTAGAGGCAGACCCCTCGCAGGTGCGCATTGACGGTTTCCAAAACTTTTTTGAAGAGAGAAGACCTTTCTTCATCGAGAGCCGGAATATTTTTGATTATCAGCTGACGGGCTCCGAAGCAGGTGGCGATTACGATTCTGATTTACTGTTTTATTCGCGGCGCATCGGCAGCTCACCGCACCATTACCCAAGTGTTAATGATGGTGAATATGTAAAGCATCCGCAAAACACCTCCATATTAGGTGCAGCAAAATTTAGCGGTAAAACGCGGAAGGGCTGGAGCATTGGTTTGTTGGAGACTATTACACAAAGAGAGATGGCGACGATAGATAAAAATGGTGAAAGAAGAAAGGAATTGGTGGAGCCGCTTACAAACTATTTTGTCGGCAGATTGCAAAAGGATATTCATTCCGGCAATACGATTATCGGTGGAATCCTAACGGGTGTAAACCGAGAGCAAGGGTTAGACCGTCAACTGCATAGTGATGCATATTCTGGAGGAGTAGATTTTCTTCATTACTGGAAAAAGCGGACCTGGTATATTCGGGGCAACATGGTTTTTAGTCATGTCAAGGGTAGCAAAGAAGCAATACTAAATACCCAAACCTCTTTTGAACATTTGTATCAAAGGATGAATGCCGATGAAGTAGAACTTGATAGCACCCGCACTCATCTGAGTGGTATGGGTGGTACAGTGAGGTTCGGTAAGATTGGCGGAAAATCAGGTAAGCTGGGACAGGTATTTAAGTTTGAAACCGGTGCTACTCTTCGGTCACCAGGCCTTGAGCTAAACGATATTGGTTTTATGCTGACTGCAAACGAGATCAACCATTTCACATGGGCAGGGCTTCACTTTCCAAAAACCTTTGCTTTCTTTCGTTCGCTTCGGCTCAATTACAATCATTGGTCGAGATGGGATTATAGTGGCCAGTTTTTATACCAGGCCTTCAACTTCAACTCTCATGTGACGTTCAGTAACAACTGGCAGTCAGGTACTGGTGTCACCTGGAACCCTTACGATATTTCAAATAATGCTTTAAGAGGCACCACATCGGTACGCCGGCCACCCGGCATTGGCCATAATTTTTATGTGCGAAGTGACTTCAGAAAAAAATTCTTTGCTAACATCAATTTCTTTAATTTCTGGGGATTTGAAAACACAGTCAGGGTAAACAATATCAACGTCAATTTGAATTATCAACCCGTCGATGCAGTTCGGCTTAGTCTGAGCAGCAGCTATTCATACAACTTCAGAAGGCAAGATCAGTTCGTAAGCAATGTTGCTCACAATGGCGTTAATCGCACTATCGTTGGTGAAGTAAAGCAGCGCACACTCAGATTTACAGGAAGAGTAAATTACAACATCACGCCAGAGTTGACGCTTCAGTATTATGGTCAGCCGTTTATCACGCGGCCGAAGTTCAAACATTTCGCCTACGTATCAAAGCCACTGCATAAGAGCTACAATGATCGGTTTCAGCCCTTTTCTCCTGGGCAGATTACGTTTGCGGATAATCAATTTTCCATTGATGAAGACATGAACGGAACTGTTGACTATTCATTCAGAAAACCCGACTTTAATTTTGTGCAGTTTCGTTCTAATCTCATCGTGCGGTGGGAATATAAACCGGGTTCTGAACTTTACCTGGTGTGGTCGCAAGGGAATACCGCCGATGCTGCTACGGAGTTAGATACACCTATTTTTCAAAGCCTGATAGACAACGCTTTTGCAGAACAGTCAAGAAATATTTTTCTTGTAAAATGGATGTACCGGTTTGTTCGATAGCAGCACCATGCCTCACAATCTTATTGTTTCATGATATTCAATGCATCCTGCTTACCATCCCTCCATTGAATGTAAAGCGTATATAATCCAGTATTTAGGGCGCTCATATCCAGTGGCAGATCATTCAGACCCTGTAGCAATCCTGCATCACGTGTTTGAACTACCACACCGCTGCTGCTGACCACCATCATGCGCACTCTTGTTGCGGTTGGTGAACCTATCCTGACTGTAGTGGTGCTGTACACTGGGTTTTGAAGAACTGCCAGTGAAGAAGTATTGCTGCACGGAGATTCTATTGTTGAACTCGAAACCTTTTCACCTCCCATAGTGTAAGCCGTTATTCTAAACACAGCATTGCCTGTATTGCCGTGGTAGTCGAAGTTGTATGAAGCACGGCCGAAGTCAACACGATTGGCAGGCACAGCACCTAATGTTTTCCAGTTGATGCCGTCTGTACTTTGTTCTATATTGAACCTTTCTGTAGCAGACTGCTGCGAGGCAATCCAGCTAAATGAAACAGAGTTCTGACTGCAAAAAGCTTTTACTGAAGAGAAGCTTAGAGCGTGAGGATTGCCACCTACGGCTGCACTCATCGGAGTTCTGTTTCTTCTGTAATTTGCAGCAGTGTCGTTGCTGCCATAGTGGACAGCCAGGTCACCCTCCATCACTTCAATACTTCCATTCATACCCCACCTCAATGGAGTCCCCGATCTAACTCTGCCCTGACCTTGCGAAAATGTTGTGAGGCTTAGCCCACATAAACCCATCATTAGTAACACTGTTTTCATATCTCACCGTTTATGATTCGGTGATATAATGCCAAAGCCATGCCGTTTTGATTTTACTTGTCAGCATGCGGTAACCGCACGAACCAAAATACACAGTGACGCCACACCTTTGTCAAATACACTGTTCAGGAGAGCAGTTGATTTGTTTAACTACTATTTTTCTGGTGAAACGGTATTAGACTGCAGTTTGCCGGTAGAGAGGCGTGGTGGAAATTGATACTTTTCTTTCAGAAGTGCTGCGAAGGATTTTTTTAAAACCAGTGATTGAACCCAC
>DASQNW010000483.1:0-2722 GCA_035644775.1 Chitinophagaceae bacterium
CCAAGAAAATAATGCTCACAACAGAGAAAGACGCGATGCGTCTGCAGAAGTTCGAACAGGAGATCGATGGCATGCCTTTTTATGTAATCCCGATAGAACATAAATTTCTTTTTAACCAGGGAAATGAGTTTAATCAATCCGTCACTCACTTCATCGAAACTTTTAAAAAACCCGCATAACCTCACATGGGCAGAAAAAACACTAAGAAGACAGGAAAAAAGAAACAGCAAACAGCAAGTGAGCATAGGGGCGTACTGGAGATCACCCGCTCCGGGATGGGCTTTGTAGTTGTGGAGCAACTTGAATCTGATGTTTTGGTTCGTCCCGCGGATTTTAATAGTGCCTTGCACGGCGATACGGTTCGTGTGCGGCTTAATGAAAGGCGGGAAGGAAAAAGAATGCAGGGGGTGATTGTAAATGTCCTGGAAAGAAAACAGAGCGAGTTCATAGGCAGGTTGCAAATGAACAAGGGATTTGCATTTTTTGTTGCCGATGCAGACAAAAAGGCGCCAGACATATACATTCCTGAAAAAAACTTCAATGAAGCAAAAGAAGGCGACAGGGTAGTGGTGCGTATAACGGAGTGGGAGATGGGTGGTGGAAAAAAACCACTCGGCGAAGTAGTAACCGTTCTGGATGAAGATCAAAACGATGTTGCAATGAAGGAGATCCTCCTTGAAAATGGATTTCCATTGGAATTTCCAGACGAGGCTATGGAAGAAGCAGCACGCATCCCCGATGTAATTGATGATAAAGAGGTGAAGCGTCGTCGGGATTTCAGAGGCATTCTCACATTGACTATTGACCCTGTAGACGCAAAAGATTTTGATGATGCGCTTTCCATCAGGGTATTGAAAAATGGAAATTATGAAATAGGTGTGCACATCGCGGATGTGAGCCATTACGTGTTGCCAGATACTGCGCTGGATGAAATTGCATATGCAAAGGCAACGTCGGTGTACCTCCCGGACAGGGTGAACCCAATGCTGCCGGAGCAAATCTCTAATGTACTTTGTTCTCTGAGGCCGCACGAAGACAAGCTCACTTTCTCTGCGGTGTTTGAAATGTCGCCAAAAGGCCAGGTAAAGCAACATTGGGTGGGAAGAACTATAATTCATTCAGATCATCGATTTACATATGAAGAGGTTCAGGACATCATTGAGCAGCAAGCAGGCTTGTATGCGGATGAAATTTTATTGTTAAACAGTATTGCACAAAGGCTTCGGAAAAAACGTTTTGACAGTGGCGCCATCAATTTTTCGTCACAGGAAGTGCGGTTTAAGCTTGATGAGAAAGGTAAGCCCATAGGGATTGTAATCAAAGAAAGCAAAGAAGCGCATCAGCTGATAGAAGAATTCATGCTACTTGCGAACAAAGTAGTTGCAGAAGATGTTGCTAAGGTGAAGGTTGAAAAAAAAGAACTCCCTTTTCCATACCGTGTGCATGATCTTCCGTCGGAAGAAAAGTTGCTTCCGTTCATAGCATTTGCAAGAAAATTTGGTCACAAATTCGATACCTCATCACCAGAAAAGATTGCCTCATCGTTCAATGAAATGCTTGTAGATGTTAAAGGAAAGCCGGAACAGCATGTGCTGGAGCAGCTGGGCATCCGAACCATGGCAAAGGCGGTATACACGTCTGAAAACATCGGGCATTATGGACTTGGGTTTGAGAACTATTGTCATTTTACATCGCCTATACGTCGCTACCCCGATATCATAGCCCACAGAGTACTGCAAGAGGTATTGAATGGCAAGCCCAAGATTGACAAAAAGATGGAGCAAAAATGCAGACATTGCAGCGAACGTGAACGTGCTGCGATGGAAGCAGAACGTGCAGCAAATAAGTACAAGCAAGTTGAATACATGCAGCAATTCCTGGGCGACGAGTTTGAAGGAGTGATCAGCGGTGTTGCTGCTTTCGGGTTTTGGGTAGAGACAGTGGAATACAAATGCGAAGGACTAGTAAGCATCAACAGTATGTTAGAATATGATGAGTTCCGGTTAGTGGAGAGCGACTATATGCTTGTAGGAACCCGCAGTGGTCGTAAGTTTAGAATGGGGGATAAAGTCAGAATAAAAGTGGTTGCAGCGAATTTAACTAAAAGGCAGTTAGACTACGAGTGGGTGTTGACTCCAGCTCTGGATGCTGCGGCGGAAGAACATCAACCACAGAAGCCGAGAAGAAAAAAGAAAAAAACTGAGGAATAAGAATGCACACCTTTGAGGACCTTGCCCGCCGGTTTGCTGCCTGGTTCAAGCAAGATCACTTTCCTTCCACCCCTGCTACTCTTTATGATCCTAACCGCTACTTTTTGCAATTGGGCGGCAAACGGGTTCGGCCGGTTTTGTGTCTGATGGGAAACGAGCTTTTTGGTGAATTAAAAGAAGATGCCTGGCATGCTGCAACAGCAATTGAACTGTTTCACAATTTCACACTCGTGCATGATGATATTATGGATGCTGCACCTCTACGCCGCGGCATGCCGACGGTGCACGAGAAATATGGAACCAATACTGCGTTATTAGCAGGAGATGTATTGTTAGTTGCGGCTTACGAATACCTAAACAGGATACGAACTAAACACCTCAGTACTCTTTTCACACTTTTTAGCAAAACAGCAAAAGAGGTTTGTGAAGGCCAACAACTTGATATGGATTTTGAAAAAGTTGATGATGTGCAGTTTGCGGATTACATCCATATGATCAACTTGAAAACCTCC
>DASQNW010000484.1:0-1850 GCA_035644775.1 Chitinophagaceae bacterium
TACCCATGTTATTGATTTTAGTGGTGCAAGTTCCGAAAAAAATGGCAATAATAAGCCCTGAAACTAGTTCAGGGCTCAAAATAAAGTCTTGCAGTCAGTTATTACAACTTGCCGGATAACTCTTTACCAGCTTTGAAGCGAGCCACTTTACGGGCTTTGATCTTGATCACTTCACCAGTTTGCGGGTTACGACCATTACGTGCTGCACGTTTTGAAACAGAAAAAGTTCCAAAACCTACCAGTGTAACCTTGTCACCTTTTTTCAATGTTTTGGTTACTGCACCTACAAATGCATCCAGGGCAGTGTTGGCTTGTGTCTTTGTGATACCAGCTTCGTCAGCAAGGGTAGCAATTAATTCAGCTTTGTTCATAGTTGATTTTTTAAAAATTAAGCGTCTGACAAATTTAGAAGGTTTTTGTAACCAACAAAATAATTTTCGTCATTTTAAAAAAATAGTTGAACCGCTGAAAACCGCAAGGGACAAGGGTTTGAACGTAAGCCGTTTAAAAGTGTACTTAGTACTTTTACTAACAGAAGCACTGAAACCCGCTACAGCACTGCGTTTCACGGCTTGAACGCTGAAAGTCAAGCGGGATAAGGGTTTCAGGCCAATATACTATAATTTGATGAAGGAGTGCAGTAATTATTTTTATTTTACACATCTATTTCACAACCTGCATTACACTTCGAAAAGCAATGAAGCGCTGGCCCCATTTATCATAGGTTTTCTGGCGGAGGTCTTCGGCAAATTTTGTGATATATCGATTATATAATGCCTTGGCTTCAGCAACATATTGCACCGCGTAAGTAGGCCCTTCACTTTCATCTACCTCCAATAGCCGAACTAATTTATAAGTGCTAAAACATCCGGTTGCCATTACATCTGGTATATGTTCCTCAAGCAGCCATTGCAGCCAGCTATCTGCTATGGAAGCTTCTACTTTAATCGTAACATTATAGATGATACTACCTGCTTCCTGGCTTTGATCATTTGTATTTTCAGTAACCATATTTTCTTTTTATATTCTCTATTCACCATTCTCCATACACAATTGTTCTGTCGCTATTTCCGCATATACCGGGCAATGGTCACTGTGTATGACATCTGCATAGATCTCTGCATCCTTTACAAAAGGTTTCAAGGGATCTGATACAGCAATATAGTCAATGCGCCATCCCTTATTCTCTGCTCTTACTTTAGGGAATCGCTGGCTCCACCAGGTATAACGGTGAGGGTCAGGTTTTACTTCACGGAAGGCGTCCACCCAACCATTAGCAAAGAGCTTATCCATCCAGGCTCTTTCTTCCGGTAAGAAACCACTCGTCTTGCCATTGGTCTTGGGCGAATGGAGATCGATGTCTTTATGTGCAATATTGAAATCACCGCAAAGGATTATATTAGGTTTTGTTTCACGTAACCCCTGTACGTAATCATAGAATTCCTGCAGCCACTGGTATTTATAGCTTTGCCTTACATCTCCTGTGGTGCCTGAAGGGAAGTAGGCATTGATTAATCTTACATTACCGAAATCCAGCTGGATCACACGGCCTTCATCATCGCTCACCTGGTGACCTGTTCCGCATTGTACATGATCGGGTTCAACTTTGGAAAAGACTGTGACCCCGCTATACCCTTTTTTCTGTGCACAAAACCAATAGTCTTTGTAGCCTGCATCATGAAAAATCTTACAATCCACATCATTTTGCTGGGCCTTGTTCTCCTGGATGCAGATCACATCGGCAGGATGCGTGTGCAGCCAATCACAAAAGCCCTTCTTCATTGCAGCCCGTATGCCGTTGACATTATAGGTAATGATCTTCATGGCTTCAAAAATATCGCGGATGAAGT
>DASQNW010000485.1:0-2304 GCA_035644775.1 Chitinophagaceae bacterium
CTGCGAAAATCGTTGCCATATTTTGCCACTGCTTCATGTGGCACAATGGAGCAGTATTGCATCGAAAGAATGCCAAGTATTGGTAAGTAAGGACGTTTGAGCTTTAATTTAAATGTGCTGTCATTGAGCGCTTCAAATCCATTTACGGAATTTATCTTATCGTGAAACAACCAGCTGCCGGGGCTGGCGACAGCATCGTCTAATAATCGAGTATAGCTATACACTACATCATGAGCAGTAAGTTTCCTTCCTTTTGAGTTTTTAAAACAAGGATCATCATGAAAAAAAACATCATTCCTTAGCTGAAAGGTATATAATGTGCCATCGGCAGAGATCTCCCAGCTTTTGGCCACTGAAGGGATGATGTGCAACCCGCTATCGATCTCCACTAGTGTATTATACAACTGGTGAATGGCCCACATGATCGATTGGTTTTTAGCAAATGCCGGGTCAAGAGAAGCAATTCCTGTCTGTTCGTTGTAATAAAAATAGCTTTCCTGTTCTCTTTCTCGATTGTAACAAGAGACAAACATGGACGCAAGAAAGACCAGCAAAAAGAAATATTTACATGAACGGACCATATTTTCAACCGAAGCCTTCTAAATTAGTGAAGTAATGTTTACACTTGCCACAATGAAAATGAAAATAATTTCTATAGTGCTATTAATCATTGCACACGCATCAATCACCCAATGCACTACTGCACAACCGCTACACAACAAACAAAGCTTCACAAGACAAGACAGTTTACGCGGAAGTATCACAAAAGAAAGAGCCTGGTGGGATCTCCTCCGGTACGATATTACCGTAACACCCGATTACAATTCAAGGTCGATCGCTGGAGTTAATAAGATTACTTTTTACGACAGTGGCGGGTATACCATGCAAATAGATCTGCAGCAACCAATGATTATAGACCGGGCTGTATTCGATTCAGAAGAAGTGAAATTTAAAAGAGAAGGCAATGTGTATTGGTTGTTCTTACGTGACTCTTCGAAAAAGTATAAGATACAACCAGGAGTGAGGGAAATTGTTTTGTCATTCCACGGAACTCCACGTCCCGCGGTTAATCCTCCTTGGGATGGAGGCTGGGTATGGCAGAAAGATCAAAAAGGCCGGCCATGGATGAGTGTGGCATGCCAGGGGCTTGGTGCCTCTGTATGGTACCCTTGTAAAGATCACCAGGCCGATGAACCTCAAAAGGGCGCTTCAATTACCATAAACGTTCCTGACAGCCTTGTAGCAGTTGCTAACGGAAAGCTCAGCTCAAAAAACAGCAGCAATGGTATTACCGCTTACACGTGGGAAGTCGTGAATCCAATAAACAACTACACAATCATTCCCTACATCGGCAAGTATGTGAACTGGACAGAAACATACGCGGGAGAAAAAGGAAACCTTAATTGCAGCTACTGGGTACTTGACTACAACCTGCAACCAGCTAAAAAACAATTTAACCAGGTCCCTCAAATGCTTAAGGCTTTTGAGCACTGGTTTGGTCCCTTTCCGTTTTATGAAGATGATTTTAAGCTGATAGATGCGCCGTACCTCGGCATGGAACACCAGAGTGCAATAGCCTACGGAAACAAGTACCTGAATGGTTATCTGGGAAGTGATCTTTCAGGCTCGGGCTGGGGGCTTAAGTGGGATTATATTATAGTCCATGAAAGCGGCCACGAGTGGTTTGCTAATAACATCACTACTAAAGATATTGCCGACATGTGGGTGCATGAAGGATTTACCACTTATTCAGAGACCATTTTCACCGAATACCACTACGGCAAAGAAGCTGGCAATGCTTACCTGCAGGGAATACGGAAGAACATACAGAACGAGAAACCAATTATAGGCCCTTATCGGGTAAACCAGTCTGGCAGCAGCGACATGTACCATAAAGGTGCTAACCTCATTCATACCATCAGGCAAGTAATCAATGATGATGAAAAATTCAGGTCTATCCTAAGAGGAATGAATAAAGAGTTTTACCACCAAACTGTCACTACCCGGCAGGTGGAGCAATATATATCCGGTAAAAGTGGGAAAGACCTGTCGAAGGTATTTGATCAATATCTAAGAACTACTCAGATACCTGTTTTGGAGCTGAAGAGGAATAAAGAAAAGATTGAATATAGGTGGACCAACTGCATCTCTAATTTCAACATGCCGGTAAAGCTTTCTAATGGCAGATGGATTCAGCCGCTAACTCAATGGACAAAATTGAAGGTAGATGGCAACGACTTCAGAAATATAGATGTAGACCCTAACTTCTATATAAAACTGAAAAAAAGCTAGTCAGAGGTTAGT
>DASQNW010000486.1:0-3087 GCA_035644775.1 Chitinophagaceae bacterium
TGAAAGCATAGGAGTAATATCAGTTTACTACTTTAAGCCGGAACATAAAAAAGCAGAAATCGGCTTTTGGCTGCTGCCGAAATTCTGGCGTCAGGGAATTGCGTCGGAAGTAATAAAACCAGTGATTGAATACTGGCAGAACACAAAGGGTGTTCACAGGATAGAAGCTTTTGTAGAAGAAGAAAATACAGGTAGCATAAATGTTCTGCGGAAGGCAGGATTTCAGTACGAAGGCACCATGCGTGAATGCGAGATCAAGTTTGGCAGGTTCATTTCTTTACACATTTATAGCTTACTTTCGAAGTAATTGTACAACGCTCACCTGCATGAGAATTGCCATCATAAACGGCCCCAACCTGAATCTTCTTGGTAAAAGAGAAACCGACATCTACGGCAATAAGCCTTTCGAGGAATACCTCAGTGACTTACAGGAGAAATATCCCACTATTAATTTTCATTATTTTCAAAGTAATATAGAAGGTGAATTAATCAGCGAAATTCAAAAACTTGGCTTCGAATACGATGGTATTATATTGAACCCGGCAGGCTACACCCACACCTCTGTTGCAATCGGCGATGCCATTGCTGCAATCAAGGCCCCTGTTGTTGAAGTTCATATTTCGAATGTGCATGCACGTGAAGACTTCCGAAAATTATCGCACGTCTCGGGGAAGTCGGTGGGCAGCATTTTTGGTCTGGGCTTGCAGGGCTATGAATTAGCTATTGAGTGGTTTTTGCGGAAGTGATTGCCGCCGATACTTTTTCGATATCCCTGCTGAGGCGGAAAATAAATTCAAGCTGTTCTTTCAGTAATCGGGCGTCCGGGGAATTGGATATAGCATCACCGTGATCTGCTTCCAAGGGTGCTGAAGGAACTTCGCAATCTTCGTTGAGTAGCTTTAGGCTGTTACAAAGAGCATGTAAGGTTTTGTTGGCAGAGCGGGCCAGCTCCTGCGGATACGCAGCTTTTTTCGGCAGAACGATAGAAGCGACCGTTGCCACATTTGAAAAAAGCACATGGTTCAGTACTGCAAACTGGTGTATTTCTTTTTTGTTTTTCTGCTTGCTTTTCGGTTCTGAAATCATTCGTTGCAGCGCAGACGAAAGGTTGGCCATGTTTACATAAACTTGTTTTCGTGCAAGTTTGTAATCTGTTACGCGAATGCCCTTTCCTGCCAATGCTTCGGACACTTTCAAGAAATAGTTTTTGTTTGCCTCCAGCACTTTGGCCAAATACGTATTAAGCTGCTCCCGCTCCCAGTTGGGTAAGAGAACATAGCTGGATATCACTGCGATGAGGCACCCAATCAGAGTGTCTACTATTCTCTCGCGGATCAGTTCCTGGAACCCGATTCCTAAAAAATGAAAGAGTATGATAATAAAGGGTGTCATACTAACGACTGTAATAAAATACCTGACCCGTTGAAAAGTGTACGTGCTGATCATAAATAGCAACATGATAGTGAACAAAGCTGCTTCGTTTTTAATGAGAAGCAAGATCACACCGCCGATAACACCACCAATCAATGTGCCGCTGACGCGTTCCATATTTCGCTGCTTTGTAAGACTGAATGCCGGCTTTACCATGAAGATGATAGTCATCACAATCCAATAACTGTGATGGCTGGGGGCGATAAATTTGGCTACGCTGAACCCGATGATACAGGCAAAGCATACCCGCAAGGAATGCCGGAATACAGATGAATGTAGATTTAGGTTGTTCCAGAAAATCTTTGGGTCAAGGCTCTGGTGTTCAACAAATAAAGAGTGATCGTTCCTGCCCCTATGGCTACTATCCTGTTGTTGGTCCGTGTCAAAATAGCGCATGATATCCGTGTTTCGCTGCATGATGCGGCGAAGATTTACCAGTATCTTTTTTAGCACTATCCTGTTTTCTTCACCTGCAACTACTGTAGTTTGATCTACCTGCGATTTCAGCTGCTTAAGCTCCGAATCATAGTTCACGGTAATTTGATGGTGCTGATTTGTTTGAATGGCTGTTCCTATTTGGTCCAGTTCGAAAGCCAGTCTTTTTATTGTGGAGGAGAAGCTATCAAGTATGCGGGATTCCGCAAATTTATTTCGAAGCACAGAATAGTTATAGTAAGTGGCTGTAGCATCTTCAAAGAGATCGACGCCGTCGACAAAAGCCATTACCAACTTTCTGCCTGTAGCCGTCGATTCATTCGCAATTTGTCTGGTCTTAAACAACAGTTCCCGCACCGCATCCTGCTTCTCGCTCACAACTATCTGTTGTGTCATCAGCTTGTTGTAACCTTCTTCAAGATCAGTTGACACGTCGTAGAACTCTGCCTTTATTTGCAGGTATTTTGATATTTCCCGCAGGCATTCTCCCAAAGCTCGTTGGGCTATTCTATATGGCCGTACTCGATATGCTATCATGCTGATAACGAGGTACCAGAATCCGCCAGTTACTATCAGGAGTCCGTGTAACAATACCTCTGTAGGAGGTACAGGATTATCCATATTCAATACCATAATCAGGAGTGCAGCGGTTCCCACGGAAGCTGCCCTCATGCCATACACTGTGAACATTGAAAAGAAGAAACTAAATGTTGCCACCTCCATGCCCATAGCAAAAATGCTTAGCCGTGCAAAGCCTGTAATTACACTAACAACAAAGAGGAAAAAGATAGTGAACAGCATACTGTTCCTGCGGTGCACTATGGGGCCTGGAGTATCTACCAGGCTCACGCAGAGGGCACCGACAGAAATGGTTAGCCCTGCAAAAAATTCATGGAAGTAGGAGAGCAGAAGTGCTGGCAGCAATACTGCCAGCGTAATTCGAAGTCCGTCAGCTAATTGCTGGCTATAAAAAAATACCCGCACTTCCTTTACGTGTTCTTTCATGCCATTTCTGCTTGCTTGCCTTTCGAATGTGTCTGCAAGTTCCTATTTGTTCTTTATCAAAATTCTAACTCCAAAAGGTTTATGCAGCAAATAAACTGGAGTACCTTTAAATAGGCTGTAGCTTTTTGCAGCACTTTAAATTCATCCTATGCGTATTGTTTTATTAATCTTCTCTCTGTTCTGCTTTTCCGCTGAAGGATATTCCCAAAAATGGAA
>DASQNW010000487.1:0-2854 GCA_035644775.1 Chitinophagaceae bacterium
CAACGCAAACACCGAACGTTAAGAACACAACGTTTTTAAGATAGTTCTGCTTTATGAGAGATAAAAAAAGTCCCTTCGCTCACGCGGAGGGCTTTTTGTTTTTAGGAACTTCTTTAAGAAATATTTAAGAAGATGCTACCACAAAGTGGATACGAAGATAATCGTATATTCGTAGTACTAATACCCTTTCTATGGCATCAACCAAATACGTAAAACCAACAGAAGGCGAGCTGGAGATCTTACAAATACTTTGGAGTAGGGGCCTCGCCACCGTTAGAGAAGTGCATGAGGAATTATCCAGGTCAAAAGATGTTGGGTATACTACTACACTGAAACTAATGCAGATCATGCATGAAAAAGGGATTGTAAAACGTGATGAATCTATGAGAACCCACGTTTATCAGGCAGCCGTAAATAAAGAGAAGACGCAAAAGCACCTCTTATCGAAAATGATTGATTCCTTATTCGGCGGGTCATCAACAGAATTGGTACTGCAGGCTTTGGGAAGTGACCAGAAGGTTTCAGAAGAGGAATTGACTCAGATCCAAAATCTTCTTGATGGCCTGAAAAAACAATAATATGACTGGTCTGAGCCAATCAGTTTTTTTGCACGCACTCGGATGGGCTACATTGAGTAGTATCTGGCAAATGGCCCTTTTGTGGCTTTGCTTCGTAGTGGCCAACAGCATACTTAAGTTCGGAAGTAATACCAGGTATGTCCTGTCTGTGGCTGCTGTTATTATCGGTGCCCTCTGGTTTTCCGCTACTCTGCTAACATATCAACCATCCTCTCTTTCAAATTCTCACTACCTGTTTGGCAACATAGCCTTAGTTGAAAAATACCTCAACAACATTTTAGCTGCCGCTTCAATAGCTTACCTGACAGTGCTGGCGGCGCCCACCTATAAATTATTTACAAGTTGGAAGGGTGTGCAGCAACTAAAAAGCAGTGGCGTGAAGAAACCGGATATTCGTTTACGGCTTTACTCAAGGAGGGTTGCTTCTCTCTTGGGATTAAAGCGTGAGGTGGGTGTTTATCTCTCAGATCTGGTGAAGTCGCCTGTTACGATAGGTTACCTTAAGCCAGTGATTCTTCTGCCCATTGCCCTCGTCAACTATCTAACGATTGAGCAAACTGAAGCTGTTTTGCTTCATGAGCTATCGCACATAAAACGAAATGATTATCTCATAAACCTGATTTTATGCATCACAGGTACCCTGCTTTACTTCAATCCCTTTGTTCGCCTCTTTATCAGATCGGCCGCTGAAGAAAGGGAGAATTGTTGCGACCAGCTTGTGTTACAGTTTGGATACGATAAGTTTATCTATGCTTCAGCCCTGGTGAACCTGGAAAAGCTATCCGCTTCTTCAAATACGTTGGCAATGGCAGCAGCGGGTAAAAAAAACCTGCTTGCTCGGATTGAACGCATCGTGGGCATTGAGAAAAAGCCCGCTTTCCGTTTAGCTCATTTAACCGCTTTTGTTGCAGCATTTCTCGGCATCATGTTCACAAACTCACTGCTTGTAAACGGCGATGCAGCCGCTAGAAACGGCACTCCAGTAGCCTTTCACCACGTGGTCAATCCTTTCAATTTTTTGGCTTCGGAAGATGCTGTTGAAGATAAAGTTGTTGCTGCAGTTGGCACCCGTAAAAACGTCCAGCCGGCAATTCTGTCTGGTCAACCTGTGGATATAGTAGCGTCCGTTGAAGAATATCTTGAGCAAGTATCACCGACGCCTGCTTTTGTTAATGTTGCATTACACGAGAATGGCCCAACGCTTTCCGCTGCGGAGGCTGAAAAAGTGCGGAAAGCAATAGAAACTACGAAAAAGGTCCTGGCCAACAGCCAATGGAAGGAAATTGAGAAATCTATTGCAGATGTAATGACAAGCGATGAAAAGGAGCAGGTAAAAAGAGAGTACCTCAAGGAACTTAATGATGTGGATTGGACCAGGCTTGAACAAAATCTGAACGCTAATTACCACCGGCTGGACTGGAACAAGATAGAATCTTCTCTGGACGGTGCTCTGATATCGCTTCAGATAGAGACTGTTCATCAATCGTACCTGGAAGTGCTCCGGCAAATAGAGATGGTACAAGATAGCAATAGCCCTGGTTGTATTGCAGAAAGCCCTGTGCTACCTTTCCCTGACAAGTCTGCGACAGAAATCGAAAATATCAAGGTTGAAATTCTTCAGCAACTAAAGTCACTTGACTCTTTGGGCTCTAAAAAGGATGTGAAGCTATAAAGACAGAGAGCCGAATGGCCGTCTTTAAAGATCACCATTTAGGAGAATCTCCCCGTTCGATACAGACTTAGTACCCCCACATTTTATTCAGACCTGAAAAATTGTTGCGCTTACACTTACCGTCGGGTGACCTTATTGGGTCCCATCTGAAGCTAAATCTCATCTTGTCTCAGAGTCACTACAAGGTTCTCCTCTTTAAGTGAATATATGACGTTCTGTCGTAACTAATATCAAGCTGCAATTTCAAATGAGTGACACGTAAGCCCAATGGCTTTTATGTTGGTGTATGAGCTTCACGGCTGCGCAGCTATAGTGAAAGCTGACGGACGGCCCAAAGAGACCATGTGCAAGTGCTCCAAAAACCATTAATGCAGTCCGACAAGCACTTAACCTGAGGTGGGGAACAGCTATAACGTTAAATAAAATACCTATGTGTAACATTATTTGAAAGGAATATTTAAACATATAAGGTATCTCTATCTTTTTCAGTAAGATGAAGGTATATAAATGGCGTATGTTGAACGAAAGCAATACAAGTCAATTTAGCTGTAAATATCCTTAGCCCAGTATCAATTATTAATGGAGTTACTAAGCCCAGTATTCT
>DASQNW010000488.1:0-4132 GCA_035644775.1 Chitinophagaceae bacterium
TATATAGGAACGAATTTACGATAAGAATTTCCTCCTGTGGAAGTATACGGAAGATAACGTCAGTTGTTTATATATCATACAATGGCGGATCAGGAAAAACATTCATGTGCCCTTTCATGCATAGAGCTGGTGTTTTGAAAAGCAAATGCACTGGATTTTGTTTCAATCGAGGTGTTGTATTTGCAGAAGAAAAATGGCAATCCACCGATTGCCATTACAACTAAAACCACCAATGAAAAACCCATTTTACTTCATTCGGTTTTCAACAGAAGGAAAGTGACCTGTTCTAAAATTCTTCAGAAGCTTGGGCATGAACCTATTCTTCTTCTACAATAAAATTTACGGGAAGTTGGAAACGAACAGTAGAGTAGTCTTTTTCCGCGTTCGTATCGGGAATTAGGACTAATTGCTCCAGTTTGTAAGCACCTAAGGGAAGTTCCAGCATCTCCGATTGAAGTTGCCCTTTAGAATATGTCACATTAATAAGCATGCTCAGGGGCACGTGTTTGGCACCTTCTTTTGCTATTTGGACGTATGCTATAAAGGTTTTGTTTTCCTCCAATCTTGCCGACACATTATTTACAGTAAGTTTAATACGACCTGTTTCATCGTTTGTGGCAATGAACTTTTCCGTGAGAGGTGTTGAAGCACTTAAAGTGCTAAAGCTCATTGAAGCGAGCGCAAGGATGAGGATAGTTAGTCCGTTGAAGTTTAAATTTTTCATGTTTGATTTATTTATTGAATTGAATAAGCGGCACGAGTGGTTTCATTAGTGAGATGCTTTTCAAATCTCTGCATGCAGTCAGTTGAGCAGAAATAATATACTTTGTCACCATTGTTAGACGATTGGGCAGTTCATACTCTTTTAAGTGCATCAGTATAGCTAGGTTCTTTATCAAGTTTAGTGATTTGAGCAGTTTACATAATGAATCGCTATTGCAAAGGTTTAATGTCGGTCAGCGAAGAACAATCAGGTAGGATAAGTTATTTAGTTAACCTATGATAACCAACCGGTCTGCAACTTTAGTCCTCGTTTCAGCTTTGATAGTTCAAAACGGTCTGTTACATCATAATACAGCCTTGTATTAGGTTTTTGCAGGTTTCACAATAGAGATATTGTCCTCTCTGTAAATAGTTCGGTGGCTTCAATTCATTTGTATGATGCAGACCGACAGCTTACCGCCCTTCCGGAAAGCTGTTATTTGCATAATGGATATCTTTTCTTTAAGCTTTGGGATTACTCTGCTTTTGTTCACTCTTAGTGCTTGGGTTACAAACCAGGCCTGTTTTTTTGTTGAATGCGTCTCATTTCATCATGTTTATACCTGCAGGCTCATATATAGAGTTGTTCTTAAATAGCACTGCTGCCAAAATCCTGTGGTAACCTCTTCATCTAAGAAGGGACGTTCGGTTGTCCCTATTCTGCATCTGCCTAACGACTTTTCGGTAGCGCCTTGTAATACCAAAAAAATATCTAATTTTCTAAAAACCAATGCTGCTTATGTACGAGTTATTATTTAAGCACTTCAATAGACATGTGTCCATAACCCCCGAGGAATTTGAAGAGTGCCTCCCCTTTTTTCAATTCAAAAGGTTTCGTAAACACCAGTACATTTTGCAGGAGGGAGACATAAGCAGATATGAGAACTTCATTTTAAAAGGATGTACCCGTTCATATGAGGTAGACGAGAAGGGACAGGAGCACATTATACAATTTGGGGTCGAAGACTGGTGGGTGGGAGACATGTATAGCTTCCTGACCAGAACGCCAGCTCGAACCTGTATTGATTGCATTGAAGAGTGTGAGGTGCTTCAGATTTCCGAACAAAATCATGATGCAATGTTGCTCAAAATGCCAAAGCTGGAGAGACACTTTCGCAAACTAATATCAGCCGCTTATTGTGCTTCCATTAACCGAATTTATTCAAGCCTTAGCAAACCAGCATTGGAGCGATATCAGGAATTCATTCGAAAGTACCCTGAAATTGAGCAAAGGGTGCCCAATCACTACATTGCCTCCTATCTGGGGATTACACCGCAAAGTCTTAGCAGAGTTAGAGCGCAGAACATAAGTAAAAGAAGTTAACAATTGGTAATAAAACAAATTATCAATTGCGGTTGTGATTGAGTAGTGTCATTCGAAATTTTGCATAAGCATTTGCTCATGTAAAATTTTTATAAATGAAAATCGAAATTGTCTCCGGTAGTCCCCGGGTGGAAAGTGTTACAAGAAGAGTAGCGCTACATTTACTTCAACGACTTAGATACAATGATGATGTAGAAGTCGGCTTGATCAACGTTCGTAAGTTTATTCTCCCACCCGTAGAAAATGTTATTGCTTCACCTGATATGGCTCCTGATCACTTACAGCCATTGGCAACCAGAATCTTTGAGGCTAATGCGTTTATTCTGGTAACCCCCGAATACAACGGTGGCTATTCACCGGCCATGAAGAACTTGTTTGATCATTTTCCCAAACAAAATCATAAGGTGTTTGGTATTGTCGCAGCATCTCCTGGTGCAATGGGAGGCATCCGAGCTGCACTTGCGGTACAACACCTGGTATATGGATTGTTTGGCATCGGATCTCCTCATATGTTGATTGTGCCTGAAGTAGATAAAAAATTTGCTCCAGATGGTACGCTCAATGACGGGAGTTTTGAACATCAAATAAACCAGTTTGTCAGAGAACTTTTGTGGTTGACCAGAAATGTCGCATTAACAGAAGCCACAGCTTAGTATAAAGTAGATAACGAGTATTGAATGACACAGCTTGCTGTGTCATTTTTCGTTTTTTAAGTGCTGTCATAAGTAAGGCTTTCCTTGAGCGCCAGGCAGCCAATTATCTTAGGTTAATAAAATTACTTATCGCAGGCGATCGTTATCGGCCTCTTTATGATTGAAAATTTGTTTAGCAAATCAATCATATGCAAGAGGCAGTTATTACCAACAACTATCGCAGTCACCATGGAGCCAGGAGGCAAAATGCTGAGATCCTATCCCGGTATCCGGAGAGCAAAATAACACCGGTACCCTCCATCTCCGCAGATCGAAAATATAGAAAGCCGGAATTCTCCACTTGGCAGACACAGTCATCGTGGGAGGCTATACCTCTTTCCAAAACGTTTCGGGTGCGGTTGAAAACTTCCCGAAACTGTTTGCCCAAAGACTCTCGTTTTCACACTTTAAATACATAAACTTAAAAACACACAACTATGGCACAAGTAGAAATTGAAAGCTCTCTTAATGAGCTAAACAACCTGGTCCTTGAGGGCAAATTACTAGATGCATTCGAAAAGTTTTATCATGAAGATGTATCGATGCAGGAAAACAGCCTTCCACCAACCATTTCCAAACAGGCTAATCGTGAACGTGAACTAGAATTCTTGAACAACATCACTGAATTCAGAGGCGCAGCAGTCAAAGGCATGGGTGTTTCGGGAGACCTTTCCTATGTTATTTGGGATTATGACTATACACACAAAGAGTGGGGTGTTAGAAACTATACCCAAACTTCTATACAGCAATGGAAGGACGGAAGAATTATCAAAGAAATCTTTATCTATAACAATTAAATGCTCTCTTGTAATATGAAAAAGGTTATTTTTTCAACTGGCAATAACTATGCACCGTTAGCACTTCGGCTCGTGCTTAGCTCTGTTCTTTTTCCCCATGGTGCGCAGAAGCTGCTTGGCTGGTTTGGAGGCTTTGGTTTTCAAGGCTCGATGGGTTACTTCACAGGCGATGTTGGCCTGCCTTGGATTGTAGGATTGACTGTCATCATCATTGAGTTTTTCGGCCCTCTTTTTCTGCTCCTTGGATTGGGCACTCGTATCTGGAGCCTGGGCATCCTCTCTATTATGATCGGTATCATCATCACAACCTTCAATGACTATTTTTTCATGAATTGGTTTGGTAGCCAAAAAACGGAAGGCTATGAGTTTTTCCTGCTTGCTATCGGTATGGCTCTTTCGCTGGTTATTTCCGGTGGCGGTAAATACTCTATTGATGCGTTTTTAGCTGTCAACTCAGGTAAGCAGTTGCGTACCGCCGCCTATGCCACTTAATTAAGTAGAGGCACTCAACCTTACAAAAGGGTATAGTACAAATAACAATGTACTTGCCCTTTTTT
>DASQNW010000489.1:0-12923 GCA_035644775.1 Chitinophagaceae bacterium
ATGGATTTGCAGCAAGTAATTTTCGATATGCAGATGCAGGATTACCAACCTGTGCTTGCACATCCGGAAAGGTATACGTATCTAAACCGAAAAAGAGATTTGCTGGACGATCTGAAAGCAGCCGGTTGTTTGTTTCAATTAAATTTACTTTCATTAACCGGCTACTACGGAGATACGGTACTGGAGCTGGCGGAAGATATGGTACACAACAATTACTACGACATGGTAGGCACTGACCTCCACCACCATAAGCACCTCGAAATGCTTCAAAAATTAGGTGCTTCTCCCCTCTATCAGCAACTGCGAACAAATGCTATATTAAGGAACAAGGTCCTGTAGCTTTTTCACATCCACTCAGTTCTTCCTACCTGGGTCTTAGAAAAATAGACATTGAACAATCCTGCTGCTGAATTGTAATTAGATCGATGGCTTTCACAATCAAAGAATTGGAATCTTTATCTGGTATAAAGGCACATACCATCCGCATATGGGAACAGCGATACAGTTTCCTAAAACCCGATAGAACTTCTACCAACATAAGGATGTACAACAATGAGGAGCTAAAAACCCTCCTCACCGTAGCCTTGCTAAACAAGTACGGCTATAAAATCTCCCGCATTGATGAAATGCCCCCAGAGCAGCGGGTAAACGTTGTTCTAAACCTTCAGGAAGCGGAAGCTAAACAGGAGCACATCGTTAATGAGCTCATTAGCTGCATGGTTGAGCTCAACAATGTTGAGTTTGAAAAGAAACTCAATGACTTTATTTCAACCTACGGCATTGCCCAAACTGTTCAGAGCCTTATTTTGCAATTCTTAGAAAAGGTCGGTATACTGTGGCAAACCAATAAGATTAATATTGCACAGGAACACGTCGTATCTAATATCATCCGCCAAAAAATCATCAGTGCACTTGAACAGCAACCCGCTCCGAATCTAGATCATGACCCAATTGTTCTTTTCCTGCCCGAAAACGAGCACCACGAGATAGGCCTCTTGTTTATATATTATTTACTTAAGAGGAATAGAGTTCCGGTAATATACTTAGGTGCTACCGTTCCCTTGAAAGATGTACACTACCTAATTGAAAAAAAGAATCCAAAATCACTATATCTACATCTTACGTCTTTTCCTCGTCAACTTCAACTCGAAAAATATCTTCACCAACTTAGCGGAATAGCTCGTAAGGCAAACATCTTCATCTCTGGTAGCGTTACCTCTACCTACTCCCGAAGCCTACCCGCAAACGTCACTTTCCTCAAATCCATCTCAGAAGTCGACTCGTATATATCTTCTTTATAGACCCTGAATTTTTTTCTTTAGAATGATATTTTTGAGAAAAAAGTTGTTTAACTTTACTCCTACAAAACTTAAACAGCGTGAGTACGCAGGAATTCAACAGTTTAGTCCTAAACAGCGCCGAAAGCTTAACTCCTTTTGCTTTTAACCTTACCAGAGATGGGGAATCTGCTAAAGACCTATGCCAGGAAACATTATGCAAGGCATTGGTTTATAAGGATAAGTATCAAAACGGGACCAACATGAAGGCGTGGCTGTACACAATCATGAGAAATATATTCATCAATGATTATCGCAGAAGCAAGAGGAAAAAGATCGTTTTAAACTCAGTACAATATTTCGAGCCGCAATTTGTCGCCAACACGGACAGTAAAATCAGAACACAGGAAATACATGCTGCCGTATACAACCTGCCGCAGATTTTCAAGAACGCATGTTTGCTTTACCTTCAAGGATATAAATACCAGGAAATAGCACACGCACTAGGGGAGCCTTTAGGTACCATTAAAAGCAGGATTCATTTTGCTCGAAAGCTGCTACAAAAACAAGTCACTCGTTGAGTAAATCTGTTGTTATAATAGGAGCGGGGTTTGCCGGCTTATCTGCAGCTGCCTTTATGGCGAGGGCGGGGTGGAAAGTCTCAGTAGTAGAGAAGAATGAAACCGCTGGTGGTCGGGCGCGACAGCTTTGCATAGATGGATATTCATTCGACATGGGTCCAAGCTGGTACTGGATGCCAGATGTTTTTGAGCGGTTCTTTGAGCAATTCCATAAGAAGGTGGCTGATTATTACTCTCTTGTTCGGCTCGATCCTTCATACCGGGTCTACTGGTCAGACAATTTCATTGACATACCAGCAGACTATAATCAATTGAGGGCACTGTTTGATACTATAGAGCCTGGAAGTGCTGTGAAGCTTGACAGGTATCTTAAAGAGGCAGGTTCAAAATACGTCATTGGCATGCAAAATCTCGTGTATAAACCCGGGAGATCTGTTGCCGAGTTTCTGGATTTGAATACGATGAAAAATGTTTTAAATCTGGACGTATTTACATCTATCAAAAAACACGTTGCCAAACATTTCAAAAGTCCAAAGCTTCGACAGTTGATGGAGTTTCCTGTCCTGTTCCTGGGAGCATTACCAGAAGATACGCCTGCGCTTTACAGCCTGATGAATTTTGCTGATATAAAAGGTGGCACCTGGTACCCCAAAGGTGGCATGTATTCAATCGTGCTTGCAATGAAGAATTTGGCAGAGGAGCTTGGAGTGGAGTTTTATTTTAACCAGGAAGTAAAGGACATCGTTATAGAGAATTCGGCGGCAAAAAAAGTGTGTACTACGACAACAGAATTTAAGGCCGACGCTGTTATCAGCGGCGCTGATTATCACTTTACTGAAACAAGCCTGCTTCCGAAGGAGTTTCGCACGTATACAGAAACCTATTGGAACGGGAGAACCTTGGCTCCTTCCTGCCTTATGTACTATGTAGGGCTAAGTAAAAAGTTGAACAGCGCCATACATCATTCTTTGTTTTTCGACGTGCCTTTTGACAAGCATGCGAAAGAGATATATGCCGAACCAAAATGGCCAAGCGATCCGCTATTTTATGTTAGTGTTTCTTCTGTTACGGACGACACTGTAGCTCCTGAAAACGGAGAAAACCTCGTGTTTTTGATTCCCGTAGCATCGGGACTGAGCCACGACACAGAAGAACTTCGGGAAAGGTATTTCAACAGAATTATAGAGCGGTTTGAAGATAAAACAGGCGAGGAGATTTCCAACTCAATCGTGGTGAAAAAATCTTACTCCGTTAATGATTTCGCTAAGGATTACAACTCCTATAAGGGCAACGCTTATGGGCTTGCCAATACCCTAATGCAAACAGCCATTCTCCGGCCCGCCTGTCAAAGCAAAAAATTAAAAAATCTCTTTTACACAGGCCAGTTTACTGTTCCCGGACCTGGTGTGCCACCGAGCCTGATCAGTGGCGAAGTGGTCTCGAAACAGGTGCTGAAATACTTTAATTGAAAGTCTATGACTGTCGAATTATTTTACAAAGCCAGCAGTGACTGTAGCAGAGCCATCACGACTAATTACAGCACGTCGTTTTCTTCTGCTATCAAGCTTCTCCACTCCGATCTGCGGTCACCTATTTATAACATTTACGGTTTCGTTCGCCTCGCAGACGAAATTGTAGATACGTTTCACGATCACGATAAATCCTTGTTGCTGCGCCAGTTTAAAGAAAACACATTTGATGCACTGGAAAGAGGGATCAGTTTAAATCCGATTTTGAATAGCTTCCAAAAAACCGTTAAAGAATATCGCATAGATCATCAATTGATACATGCTTTTTTTAGTAGCATGGAATCAGACCTCACGCCTAACCTCTATAACAGACAGCTTTACGAAGAGTATATTTACGGGTCAGCAGAAGTTGTGGGGTTGATGTGCTTGCATGTGTTTTGCGAGAACGACCATAAACTTTACCTGCAGTTGCAGAACGCCGCAAGAGCACTCGGCGCGGCATTTCAGAAAGTGAACTTCCTCCGCGATATTAAAGCAGATTTCAACGACCTTTCCCGAATGTATTTTCCGGACTGCAATTTTCACAATTTTACCATAGAAGATAAACGCAGGATAGAGCAGGACATTGAAAACGATTTTCAAAATGCTTATGACGGCATTCTACAGTTGCCGTTCAAATCTAAGTTTGGTGTGTACGTTGCCTACAAATACTATTACTCTTTGTTTAATAAAATAAAGAGCGTGGCACCCCAATTGATCTTGAATAAGCGAATTAGAATAGCAAATTACCACAAGGCATGCATTGTAGCTCGTGCCAGTTTGAAAAACAAATTAAGGTTGATTTGATGATTTCACCCGAGTTGATATTGGTAACCGAAAATGACGTACCTATAGGTACTATGGACAAGATGCAGGTGCATAAAAAAGGGCTCCTGCACCGCGCCTTTAGTGTTTTCATCTTTGACAAAGCAGGAAAAATGCTGCTGCAACAGCGTGCAAAGGAAAAATACCACGGTGCCGGATTGTGGACAAATGCCTGTTGCAGTCATCCATACCCGTCAGAAGAAGTGGAAGCAGCTGCCATACGGCGTTTGCGTGAAGAACTTGGATTTACAACACCCCTGAAAAAACTATTTGCTTTTACCTATAAGTCTACAGTAGAAAACGGCTTGATTGAGCATGAATACGATCATGTGTTTGCCGGAGAATACGATGGCCTGATAACGATCAACAAAGACGAGGTTTCCGATTTTTGTTTTCAGGATATGGGGTCCATTAGATGGAGTTTAAAAGAGCAGCCATCGAAATTCACCACGTGGTTTCACATTGCTTTTCCGGATATTGAGAAATGGTGGCAGAAGCAGTATGGCTTAGGTGTCGAGTAGCTATCCGCCTGTGCTTCATTTATAAAATTGAAAAGATGCTTTGGGTAATGTACATATTGGTGCTGCTGGGAACCTTTGTTATAATGGAGGCAGTTACCTGGCTTACACACCGCTTTGTAATGCACGGCCTGCTCTGGTATCTCCATCGCGATCATCATCAGAAGGAGCCTGGTTTTTTTGAAAAGAACGACTGGTTCTTTGTCATCTTCGCCATACCAAGTATGTTGCTGATTGGCTTTGGCACGTATAATGAAATATGGTGGATGCAGGCCATTGGGTTTGGCATCATGGCTTATGGCGCTGCGTATTTCCTCGTGCACGACGTCATCATTCATCAGCGGTTTAAATGGTTCAGCAGGAGCAAAAGCACCTATGTTCGTGCCATACGATGGGCTCATAAAATGCATCACAAACATCTTGATAAACACGATGGTGAGAGCTTTGGAATGCTGTACGTGCATAAGAAATATTGGGAAAAGGTAAGGCGGGATAAAAAGTTGATGGCCGGCAAGAAGGTCGGGTATGCACCTGAGGCATCTGCACCTGGTTTAGAATAGATCTACATTAGTTCACCGCCATTTTACGTCACTTCTGCATGCTATCAAATAGCTCTATCGATCACCGCTTCGATTATATTATTACAGGGGCGGGGTGTGCAGGCTTGAGCTTGTTGATGCACATGATCCGCTCTGGGGGTTTTAGCGACAAAAGAATTCTTCTCATTGATAAGGATGAAAAAAAAGCTAATGACCGCACCTGGTGCTTCTGGGAGGAGGAACCTGGATTCTTTGAGGAAATCGTGCACCGGCAATGGACGAACCTAACTTTTGCATCGAACCATTTTTCGGCGAATTTGGATATCCATCCGTATGTCTACAAACTAATTCGCGGTAAAGATTTTTATCAATTCTGCTTCGAAGAATTTCGCCGGCAGCCAAATGTTACCGCAGTGCGCCTGCAAGTAGAAAAGATTTTTCGAGACTCCAGGGGATGCCACGTAATTGCTGGTGGTGAAAAATTTACCTCTTCTTATGTTTTTAACAGCATCATTTTTGACAAACCAAGGCTAAAAAAAAATGAGTATTGGCTGTTGCAACATTTTGCAGGGTGGCTGATCCAAACTGAGACTCCCGTGTTCACGCCCTCATCGGCTACCCTGATGGACTTTAAAACAGATCAATTGTACGGGACCACTTTTTTTTATGTGCTCCCTTTTTCTGCCACCACTGCGCTCGTGGAGTATACAATCTTTTCAGACCAGGTGTTGCCACCTGACGTTTATAACAATGCTCTGGATAGTTACATCAGGGCTCAGTTGCAGCACCAGCATTTCCATATTGTAGAAAAGGAATTTGGCGTTATTCCCATGACCAATTTTTCTTTTCCGGTCGGCGATGGCAACATTATTAACATCGGCACTGCCGGTGGGCAAACAAAAGGTTCCAGCGGGTATACGTTTAAGTTTATTCAAAAATCTTCGCAGGCTGTTGTGCGGGCATTAACAGACAACAGGCATCCTGCAGACTATATTTCTAAAGCTGAAAGATTCAGTTTTTACGACAGCGTTTTATTAAACATTCTTTACAATAAACAGTTGGGCGGCGATTACATCTTTTCAGAACTGTTTAAAAAGAATAAGGCATCTAATGTGCTTCGCTTTCTTGACAATGAAACTACTTTAATGCAGGAACTCAGGATCATCAAGTCCCTTCCAATGAGAACATTTTCAAGAGCTGCAATCGACCACGTCCGCTTGTCTATTTAGTTGTGCTGATTTACTACCTGGACGAGCGTACTGGCTGGCAACACGCCTGATTGGCGCCAAAGCACTTGACCTTTCCTAAAAAGTATCAATGTGGGTACGCCCTGCACCTGGTAAAATTGAGCTGCCTCAGGGTTCCGGTCAATGTCTACTTTAATGATCCTGACCTTGTCACCAAGGCTGTCTTTAGTTTGCTTAAGGATGGGCGCCATCATTTTGCAAGGGCCACACCATTCCGCTGAAAAATCAACCAACACAGGTGTATCGGAGTTTATCATTTCCTGGAATGTCATTGTTTTTTGTAAAAACTCTGCATACAGTATACCAATTGAGCAAGCATGTCAAAATGCTCTGCAACAAATGGAAATCTGCAAAAAATGGCTGGTATAATTCTTTTATTGATGAGTAGATGAACAATGCCAAGCTTCAGAGGTCTGTCTGCATACTGTTGTTCCTTTATTTTTTGTTCACCATCCTTCATTTAGCAAAGCCTTTTCTGGTACCGATTGCCTTTGCAGGTTTGTTAGCCATGCTGTTTCTGCCGATGGCGAAAAAGCTGGAGAACAAAGGATGGAACCGCGCCCTGGCGGTGCTCGCAACAGTTCTGGTGCTGGTTTTGGTGGTAATGGGCATACTGTCGTTGCTAGCGTGGCAGATTTCTGACATGACACAGAATTCGGCACAGCTCGAAAGGAATGTGATGCGACAGGTGAACCTGGCAAGAAGATACATTGCGACTACTCTCGGAATTTCTCAGCAGGAGCAACAAAAGATGATTCAAAAACAGCAGTCATTTAGCGGCCGAATGGCTGGAAACTTCACCACCATACTTACATCATTTGCTTCTATGTTTGGCAAGTCGCTGCTCGTTCTTATATACTTCTTCCTTTTCCAATACTTCCGCACACAACTCCGAAATTTCGTTCTTAAACTGGTGCCACAAGGAGAGAAACCGCATACCCTCAAAACAATCGAGGAGTGCAGGAGAGTGGCACAGAAATATCTGGGCGGTTTGGGGCTGATGATCGTGACCCTGTGGGTGATGTATACAATTGGCTTTACTATAGCAGGTGTTAAGAATCCGTTCTTTTTTGCGATCCTATGCGGCTTGTTGGAGATTGTGCCATTCGTTGGCAATATAACAGGCACGGCTATAACGGTACTCGCGTCAGTGGCTCAAGGCGGCAATATGTCCTTGATTATTGGAATTCTCATCACCTATGGTATTGTTCAATTTATTCAAACATACTTGCTGGAGCCCCTGATTGTTGGAAATGAAGTTAACATCAACCCTCTCTTTACCATTGCGGGACTAGTAGCGGGCGAGTTGATTTGGGGAATACCCGGGATGGTATTAGCCATTCCAGTGATGGGTATCGCGAAAATAATTTGTGATAATGTGGAGAGCCTTAAGCCTTATGGCTACTTATTGGGAACTGATAAGAAGACGGAGAGCTCAGGGCTGATCAATAAAATTAAAAGCTGGTTTAAATAGCTTATTCGTTATCAATCGCATCTGCAAGCTGTTGTTCTGCTTCGTATATCCAATTGGGCAGGTTTTCGTTGTCAATCTTCCAATGGTCCTCCTGCTCTTTATGCATTTTAAAGATGAACCTGCTACCACGTTCGTCGCTTACGTCTACATGAAACGACTTGCCGGTGGGTGCTGGTAATTTTCTGAAGTTAAATTCTCGTAAGCGGTTGCCGGCTTTCACCAGTTTGGTAAACTGACCTCTCATATATGGAACTTGAAGCTTTTCTGGAGCAAATTTTATGCAATATGCACAAGTGAATCTAAAAGAATTAAAAAAACTGATTTTTATCTTAACAATGCGGCTCACTTTAAGTTCTCGGCCGAGGTGTAAAGTTTAGTTATGACTTTGCCGCCGGGCTTTAGATACATTCATGAGCGCTAACTTAGTGATCCGCTTCAGCTGCAGCGGATAAAAATAGGAAACAGATGAGAGCATTAGTGTTTGCACTTTGTGTCTTGATGATCACCAAACTCTCCGCCCAGAATTCTGTAAACTGGACTGAAGATCAGTTGATGGAACCAGTTGTATTGGCTGCAGCAATAACAACCAAAAAGGATGTACCGATAATCTTTCATGTGGGTCCTGGTGCAGTGATTCCTCACTCAATTGATATAGGAATGACTAACGAGCAGGAGAACTTGGACAAGCTGAAGGAGCAACTGAGCCCCCTCGCAAAACACCAAAAGATTGTGCTATACTGCGGCTGCTGTCCATTTGACCGCTGCCCCAATGTGCGGCCGGCAATTCAGCTCCTCAAAAACATGAACTTCTCCAATTATTATCTGCTAAACATTCCGACAAACATCAAAGTGGACTGGATCAGTAAAGGGTATCCTTCGGCGGGCAAGTAGCATCCAACGAATACCGACACTGCATCAGAACGGCGGTTGTACTTTCCATCAGCTAATATGGCATTTTAATTGTTCGTGATCAGGTGAAGACCTTTATTCAAGAGATCAACTAAGTTTTTAGAAGATGGCAAACCACAAAAGAAACATTACTCACCCCAGCTTTATAATTGGTGTACTCAGCTTTTTATTATTGTTTATAGGCATTGGTTTCAAAGCAAACTCATACCGTAGCGGCGACTATATCATTATTGCAAGCGTAGCTCTGGGAGCCATACACTGGATCTGGAGCATTATCGATGTATTCAGAAGTTACGATCTTAATCCTGCCAGTAAAACCTTCTGGACAACTATTGTGGTGCTGATTCCACCATTGGGTGGAATGTTTTACTACATGATGAGAAGAAAGAATGTGAGTTTCTAACAGTCAGGCGGTCAATGCCTGATTGTATTTGTTCCTGTACTGTAGTGGTGACAATCCTGTAATCTTTTTGAAAGTAGTTCTGAAAGCCTTGCTATCGGAATATCCTACTTTATACATAGCCTCGTTCACATTCTCTCTACTTCGCTCGAGGTTTATCTTGGCTGCTTCTATTTTTACACGTTGTATGTATTCCATAATCGTGTTGCAGGTAGCTTTCTTAAATCTACGTTCAAGGTTTCTTCTTCCAACTGCAAACAGTGAGGCAAGTTCGTCCACACTTATTTTGTCCTGGTAATGCTGCTCAATATATGCCTGTACCTGTTTTACTATGTCATCATTATGTTCTTTCTGACCTTGAAATATTACGAATGATAACTGGCTGCTGCGTTCTATTTCTATCGCGAAAACTTTCGCTATAAGAACTGCCGTAGCTCTATCCGAATATTTTTCGATAAGGTATAAAATGAGATTGAGGTAAGAGAAGGCGCCACCACTACTGTATATTCCCTGCTCGTCCGTTATTATCTTTTCTGTGACAAGCGTAACGTTTGGAAACATGCTTTTGAATGCTTGCTCCGCCATCCAGTGAGTAGCACACTTGCGGCCATTTAGTATGCCTGTTGCCGCCAGCAAGAAAGCGCCAAGGCATAAGCTTGCCACTTCTGCACCGTTATGGTACTGCTCTTTGATCCAGGGGATAAACTCGCTGTTGGCGTTTATACCTTCCTGCAAATCCCCGTCAATTGCGGGGATGATAATCAGATCAGTTTTGGCCACTTCTGATATGGTTGTATCAACATGCGCAGTGAAAAGGCCACCGGTGAGCGTTGTGTCCTTCGCAAGGCCCAGTAATTCAACGTGGAAGAGAGGAGGTTCACCCTTTGCAGTGCAGAACTGGTTCACTTGCGAAAACATTTGCCGCGTGCCCTCAAGGCTTCCAAGAATGGCTCCCTTCGGAACAAGAATAGAAATCCGCTTCATTGCTCTAAGCTAAAAAATTCCTTTAGAAGAAACCGCTAAAAAGCAGGTAAAGCCTCACCGGAGTTAGTGTTTCTTGAAAAGCAGTTTATTCCGACAAGATGATTCATGCGGCAGCTACGCTGGTCTACGATCAACTAAGATATCTTTCGAGGTTTGTCCTCCCCTCTTCTTTCACACTGTTGCCGTGTAAAATTTAATTTGGTTATGTTTATAACTTATTTATTTTTGCAGCATGTTTCGGGTTAATGACTCAGCAGGGTTTCTTTTAGGCACATTAGCTAAAAAAACAGCGGCACGTTTTACGCAGTTGATGCAGGCGCAGAATATCGATATCGGGCATTCAGGATGGATTGTGCTCAGCCGGCTGTGGGAAGAAGACGGTCTAAGCCAGCAGGAGATCAGCGATAGGTCGGGCGTAGCAAAGCCGAATATTTCCACTTATATAGATGCTTTGGAGCAGACAGACTATGTTGTTAGGGTAGATGACGCGGCAGACCGGAGAAACTACAAAATTTTCATTACCCAGAAAGCCAAGAAGCTAAAGGATAAATGCCAGGCACTTGCGCAGCAATCGAACGAGGAAACCCTGCAACCACTGACACCGGCTGAGAGAGAAGCTTTACTTAAACTTCTTAAAAAGATGCGGGGATAGGTTTTTTTTCTCAGTTAGTTATAATGATAACTGTAATAGAGATCACTAAAACAACTAAAAAGCACATATGGCAACAATAACAGCAACAGATTTCTGGGAAATACATAACCTCATTTCCCGCTATACTCTTACAACAGATAACGCCGATCCCGACGGGTTTATGGACTGTTGGGTAGCACCGGAAGAGTTCGATGGCTATAATAGCGGCGCTTTTGGCAACATGCAAACATGGCAAGAGCTCTACGAGTTTGAAAAACACCACGTCTCCGCCGGAGGTAGTGCAGTGGGCAACCGGCACCAGGCGACTAATGTGCTCATTGAACCTGTTAGCGAAACAGAAGCTTATGTAACACACGACATGCTTGTAATACAGGTTGCTAACATTCCGCAGATTGTTGCGACCGGGCGCTATGACAAAAGCAAGGTGGTGAAAACAGACAAGGGGTGGAAATTCAAAAAGCGCTCCTTAGAAGTAGACGAAGGCTTTTTTAAGCTAATGGAGCAGTGGAAGCAAGACGATTTATCACCCAAAAAATAAAGACATGAAACCTTCATTTAAGAAAATCATTGCCGCAGCTGCTTTAGCGGGTATCATATCAGCTATAGTTAACAGCATGCTTTATTCAATTTTCCATGCAGCAGGTGTCATTTCCAATGAGGTATATGTACAGGAACATCAGCCACTCACTTTGCTGCCGGTTATCTTTTCATCCCTTGTGCCATCTCTTTTAGCGGGGCTTGTATTTTACCTTTTCTGTCGTTACAGTAAGGATGGATATCGCTACTTTTCCATTCTTGCTATCATTCTGCTGATTGTCTCATTTGCTAATCCATTTATAGCGATCAAGCACATACCGCTGGCAATGGGTATTGCACTTAACATGATGCATATTGTCGTAGTGGCTTCATTGCTCTATTCTTTCAAGCATATTAAGGCAGAACAAAAATTTGTCCTGCAATGAAGGAACTGATTCTATGTACTTTTCCTGTTCTTATCAAGTCGTGCACCTCTAAATCAATACCCAACACTCCACTACAAAGAACAAGTTGCTGACACCAGAAGGCTTTTATGTTGAACTACCCAACAAACCCACATTAACAACTAATAAACAATTATGAAAAAAGTCATAGTCTTATCAGTAGCCGTTCCCTTAATGTTAGGGAGTTTAAATGCACAGCAAAAAACTTCAGCAGTAAGCCAGCAAAATCCGGCGCTGGTTTCCCTTTCGAAAGACAATACTGTGTTTGTGTATGTTGACTTCCTTTCCGGTTTGGACGACTTATTGACTACTGTACCTGCCAAACAGTTTCGGAACAACGTTACTGCTTTCGCTAAATTGAATCAGGTATTTCCTGTGCCTTCTGCCATCATGGGCGATGAAGGTGAATACCGCGGTTCTTTTTATCCTGAAATAAAAACTTATATCACCAATGGGGCAAAGATTTTCCAACGCACAACGCCTACTGGGTACACACCTGAGTTCGCTACCTGGTTGAAGAATACTAAACGTAAAAATGTTCTCATTGGCGGTATTTCAATAGACAACTGCACACTGCATACAACACTTGATCTATTGCGCAACGGGTATAATGTGTTTGTGATGATCGATGTATCCAGCACTAATAACAAACTCGCAGAAGATGCAGCCTTGCAGCGCCTGGTGAAGGCTGGAGCTGTGCTGACTACCTGGATAGCCGCTGCATCGGAAATGGTGAAGGACTGGAACTCAAAAGAAGGAGCGCACCTAATGCAATTTGTGATGATGCCACATATGGCCGCCAGCACTGTGGGCGAAGCTAAAGATCCAAGTGCCGATATGAAATAACATTAATCACTCAAAGTTGAAGTACACTGTATGTAATGAGTTGGTTGCGTAGTGCAGGGATTTTACCTTGATGTGATTGTACACCAGGTGTAGACACTATCAGCAGGATTGGGTCAATATCCCCACTGTCTTCCACATCGTGATAGCTATACCTGCTTGAGCTAATTTTCTTTAATTATCTCC
>DASQNW010000490.1:0-6546 GCA_035644775.1 Chitinophagaceae bacterium
CATCCAGAGCTACAGATAATTATGGATATGGACGGTTGGGGACCTCCGGATTTGAAAAAAGGAACTTATCGTTATTGGATTAATGAGCAACCGGTGCAGTTTACAGGATTTAAGCTGTTTTATGTAAACGATACAGAAAAATCCGGTCAAAAAGAAATGATGAGCAGGGAACAAATACTGGCATTAAAACCAAAGCCTATTTACATCCAGTACCAATAAATTTCCTTGAATGTATATTGGAGCCATTGCAAAACTGCAGTGGCTTTTTTATTGCCGCAGGTAGAGGTGTATCACCACATAACTAATAATGATCAGCAGCAGTAAGATCACAACGCTGATTAATACCCACGGCTCCTGTTTCATCTGCAGCTTTTCTTTAGATGCTTTTTTCCTGGCCGTGTTTTTCTTGAGGTCACGGTTCAAGCCATCGAGGATCAATTGCATGCGTTGCACATCGTTCACCTGCTTCAGACCTTCCATAGCATCTGCTGCAAACTCGTTTTGCAATAGCTCTTTTTCCAGATCGTGTTGCTGTTCGGGAGAGAGTTGTCCCTGTAGGTATAGCAACAGGGTTTCCTGATCCACATCGGTCGATAAATTACTCAATATGTCTTTGAGCTTTTCTTTCATCACTGTTTTTGCTTCTGGCTGTTTATCTTCTTCTCCACTAATGCTCTTAAATTTCTTTTTCCGTTTTGAATAAAGCTTTTTACCTGCATGTAATTAAAGCCTGTGCTTTCAGAAATCTGCTGATAAGATTTTTTTTGCAGGTAAAACAAAGTTACGCAGTGCCTTTGCTCCTGGCTCAGCTCAATTAACGACTGCTCCAGAAATGAATATGTTTGTTCGTTTGCAAGCAGCTCCTGAAGATCTGTTTCTGCGTCGGGTAAAGCAAGCTTTTCACTGAGTTCCTGATTGTGTCGATCCTTGTTTCTCAGCATCATGAGGCAATGGTTTTTTGCCACCATATACAGCCATGATTTAAAGAAATCAACCCGGTATTTAGAAAGCTCCACGAGCACCTTTAAGAATACTTGCTGAACTGCGTCGTGGGCTTCTTCTTCATTTTTAAGATACTTCATGCAAACTCCGAACAAGAGCAGTGTATACCGTTGCAACAGAATGCCAAGCCATTGCTGGTCGCTGCTTGCATAATATTTTTCCAGCAATTCCTGGTCTTCAATATGGTCTTGCACTGAAGGCTTCACGAACGAAGAAGATATTTTTCACTATGATGCAAAAATCACGGAAATGCATAGTCAACTAACCGAAAATATTTTTGAAGAAGCGAAAAATGGCGTCATCCCAGCCAAACATTTTGAATGCAGTATACAGAAGCAGAATGCCGAAAATTTTTTTAACGGGTTCTTCAGGCAAGGCTAACGAAATTTTGCTTCCGAGCCAGCCTCCAAGCACAAATGCAAGGCACATGATAGCAACCACCTTAACATCTATGAAGCCTTTGTTGTAATAGTTCAGCACGGCTAGAATTCCCACCGGCAGCAACAGCAATCCCAAAGAGGTGCCTTGTGCCTCGTGCTGCGAAAAACCCAGGAAGTAAACCAGTGCAGGTACCACAATGATGCCCCCGCCCACACCAATAAGCCCACTTAGCACTCCTGCGGCCAAGCCTATCACAACCAATGTCAACACAATTTGTAGTGTCATTTTCCTTTTATTTTGTGCAAGTGGAGGAACCGGACCTTTCATGAATCGTTGAACTTCTTTTTATACAGTTTTATAGCATCATTGATCACAATAAAGGCATCTTCCTTGCTTTGAAATTTGTCGATTTGCACCTGTTTATTTTCCAGAACCTTGTATTGCTCAAAATAGTGCTTCAGCTCGTGAAAAAAGTGTTTTGGCAGTTCGTCGATATCAGTGATATGGTTCACCGACGGATCTCTTGTTGCAACGGCGATAATTTTATCATCTTTATCGCCGGTATCAATCATCTGCATGTTTCCGATTACAGTAGCTTCAACAAGACAGAGCGGATTGATGGATTGCGAGCAAAGAACAAGAATATCAAGTGGATCATCATCATCGCCAAGTGTCTGCGGTATGAACCCGTAATTCACCGGATAATAAAAAGAAGAATGGATCACCCGGTCCAACTTCAACAGGCCAGTTGGTTTATCAATCTCGTATTTTGTTCTTGATCCTTGGGGAATTTCGATCAGTGCTTTAACTATGTGGGGAGCGCTGTCGCCGTAGCTTGCGCCATGCCATGGATGCAAAACGTTGGTTGTCCTCATTGGTTCATCATTTTATAGCCTGAAAATGTTGCAAGCAGGCCACCAAACACGCTGGCTGAAATGTAGGTAAATAATTGCAGCCATTTGTTGTCATTCATTAATTGCAGGCTTTCTATACTAAATGCAGAAAAAGTAGTGAAGCCACCACAGAAGCCGGTGATCAGCATCAATCGCAAAATGGAATTTTCCCCGCTCTTGTTCATGATACCCCACAAAATCCCTATTAAAAAACAACCTGCAATATTTACCAGCAAAGTGCCGGTGGGAAATGAAGGCGAGTTCAACATTTTTTGCAGCAGGTACCTAAGCAAGCTGCCTGCCGCTCCACCAATGCTGATGAACAGAATTGTTTTCATTTTTGTGGTGTTGGCGTCAATGAATATTTTAGGTCCACCTTCCAGGCACCATTTTCCCGTATTACTTTAAGAGAGTCAACCCTTTTTTTGTAAGAATTGGAATAGCTGACAACGCTGGTGCTGTCATTCAGCGGCCTCACAGCATAGATGTTGATGGAAGACTCTCTATACCCACGCTTATCTTCTGCGCTGGTTCGGCTTCGGTAAATGCGTTCGTATGCATCGAAAAGTTGAAGATTAAGCGAGTCGGCCACCAGCATGTCTCGTGCAGTATTTAATTTGCCGTCTAAAACAGATCGGATGAAGTTTCGCGCTGCGTCAGCATCATTTTCCGAGGTGGTAACCGTATTGCCTCTGTCTGTGTCACTTTCATTGCAGGCCCAAAAAAAATGCAGGAACAAAAAGCCGATCAGTAGAAAGCCTCTCATTCCTGCAAAGATATAAGCTAAGCTAAAGTGCTATTTAAAAAAATGCGAATACGGCTAATTCAGATCGCTCATTCCTTTCCTCGATCATTGAAGTTATTGTAGCGGTTTTTTCTTTCCTGCTTTTCCGCTTCTTCAATCTCCATCTCACGGTGCCCTTCTTTGTCGTAAGCTTTCAAAATTGCTTTTACCAACTTATGGCGCACAACATCTTCTTCATCCAATTCTATATATCCAATGCCATCAATGTTACGTAAGATGCGGCTCGCTTTAGCAAGTCCGCTCCGCTGATTTCGAGGCAAGTCTACCTGCGTTAAGTCGCCGGTGATGATAGCTTTTGCATTTGCACCTATTCGTGTGAGAAACATCTTTAGCTGTAGGTCTGTTGCGTTTTGCGCTTCGTCAAGAATAATGAAGCAATGGTCTAACGTACGACCACGCATGTACGCCAGTGGAGCAATCTCTATGGTGCGGGTACTCATATAATATCCTAGCTTGTCGGCAGGGATCATGTCATCCAGCGCATCATACAACGGACGCAGGTAAGGATCAATCTTTTCTTTTAAATCGCCAGGTAAAAAGCCGAGGCTTTCGCCAGCTTCGACAGCAGGCCGGGTCAGAATAATCTTTTTAACTACTTTATTCTTCAGAGCTCGCACAGCCATGGCCACTGCTGTATAGGTTTTACCTGTCCCTGCGGGACCGATGGCAAAAACAACATCGTTCCTTTCTGCCGCAGTCACAAGGCGTTTCTGGTTGGCCGTCCGTGCACGAACGGTTTTGCCATTTGGGCCGAAGACCAATACATCGTTGGGGTTGCGGTCAATAAAATTATCAACCGTTTCCGCGTCGTCGCCGCCAAGGATCTGCTCAAAATAATTTTCGCTCATATGGCCATTACGTTCTAAGTATTGAACGATCAAGTCAATTTTTTCTCTTGCTCCATCTACTTGCTCAGGAGCACCGCTTAACTTTAATTGAGTGCCCCGGGAGAGAATTTTCAGCAGGGGGAATTTTTTTTTGAGGATATCGAGTTTGCCATTATTTACTCCAAAGAACTCGATAGGGTTTACGGTTTCAAGGTTGATTATTGTTTCTCTCAATTCTCTGCAGGTTTAATTATTCAAAATCCCGGCTTCAACCGGCATTGCTTCTTTTGCTGTTGGCCTTCCTGGAAAAACAAGTTACCGTTATTCGTAAGGAAGGTGTAACCGACTTATACACATTTGTTATTAAAAAACTGTGCCGTATTTAGCTGGATTTAGTGACACTCACGGCAGTTCAGGTAAGGCAAAGTCTCAGTTTTTAGGGCTTTCTCATCCACCGAATTGGTACTGATATTCTACCTTGCCAGTGAGCTGTTTATGTTTGTCGAAAACAGCTTCTCTAATCTTCAAACCACGATTGTCATATTGGTACCGCCAAATCAGATATTCGGAGCTGTTTGAAGGCACTGTAATTTTCTGAATTACCTGGTTGGAAGGGGAATATTCAAACATATACTCGGGTAGCAAGCGTTTTGCTTTGTTGTGGAAACGAACAATATCTGTGAGCCTGTTATTGCTGTCATAATAGTAATACACCGGATCCAATGCCACGCCTCGTCTCACTCCCTGTTCTTCCGTGATGTTGCCCCTGTCGTCCCATTTGAAATTTACATAAGTCGTGTCTTTGCCATCCTTTACACGAAGCATACGTGCAACTCGGCCCTCCTTATACTCCCAATAATGAGCTTCTGTGCCACTGCCTGAATTCGCTGTATCATTTGATTTGCTTACCACCGAAAGCAGCAGGCCATCTGAATTGTATTGATAGGTGGTAGTGCTTTTGCTGATCTCAGTGCTGTCGATTGTCTGAAACACATTACCCTTTTCATCCACAAATGCTGTTAGCACCGATGCTGCAGTAATTCCTGACCGTGTGGTAGTGACAAGCCTTTTGCTTGAGGGAGAAAATACCTGCTCAACATAGAAATCATCACTCCGCGTATTCTCTGCGTCATAGCTGTTTAATACGACCCTGGATACTTTGTTAGTGCGATAATTTCTGACCATTTCGGCTGTTTCCCTGGTACCAACAATGTCCTTATAATAATACTGGGCGTTAGCTGCACAAGCAATGCTGATGAACAAGAGAAGTGAAATTATTTTCATTAAGATATCGTTTGCCTTTAAATGTACATAATACCAGTCACTGCTCACAGCGTAAAGCTGACATGTACTCGAAATCTAATGTTCAAATGTAAATACTGCTCTTCAGGAACATACTTAAGCTGCCGTTAACTAGTTGAATTGTTGCTATTTTTAAGAAAAAATTAGTTGTCTCACCTGCCGGTCCGAAAAGAGCAAGACTGCCTTAATTGTGGTACTGAAGTCCAGGGTCGTTTCTGCCATAATTGCGGACAGCAAAATGTTGTAACACACCAGGGTTTTTGGTCGCTGGTAAAGCACTTTGTTTACGACATCTTTCATTTTGACGGCAAGTTCTGGATCACACTGCAATACTTATTTTTCAAGCCGGGTTTTGTTCCTAAAGAATACGTTAGCGGCAAGCGACTCAGGTACCTTGATCCCATAAGGATGTATCTCTTTACATCCGCTATTTTCTTTGTCATTTTTTTCTCGATTAGTAAGCCAAACGTGAATGCAGATTTGGATCGCAGTCTTTCCAACAGAGAACGTCGTGAGCTTGCGCTAGACCTACAGAATCAGCTTAAAGAAAATCGAACTGATACTGCTTTACAATCAAGAATAGAGCAATTGCTCGATACAGCCGCTGAAAGAAAGTTTAGCTCCTCGGATTTTGAAACTTCCGATGGCAGCTTTATTTCACACGGAGGGCGGCGGTATACGTCGCGAAAACATTATGATTCAGTGCAAGCAGCGCTATCGCCACATGAAAAAGATGGATGGCTGAAACGGAATTTGATAGGCAGAACTATTGAGATCAAGGGTAAATACGAAGGCCGAAAGTCAGATGTGCTGAAGGACTTCTTCAATATTTTTTTACACAACCTGCCTTACCTCTTGTTTGTTTCACTACCTTTTTTTGCATGGATATTGAAAGTGGTTTACACGCGGCGAAAGGATTTCTACTATAGCGATCATGCCATTTTCACTATCTATCATTATATCTTCAGCTTTATACTGCTGTTAGTTGTGTTCGCTATCGATGCATTGGAAGACAGGCTTGGATGGTCAATTCTAAATTTCATGATTTTTGGTCTTGTTTGCTGGTGGCTGATCTACCTATATAAGTCGATGCGCAGATTTTACGAGCAAAGCCGAATGAAAACTATAGCCAAGTTTCTTCTCGTGAACTTTGCTGCCTTGTTAGGCATGCTCCTGCTGGTTATCATTTTTCTTGTTCTCTCAATATATCAAATCTAACCTATGGAAAACGTGTCAGAAGCATTTTTGAAGCTCATTACGATCATGGCCGACCTGAGAGAAAAGTGCCCTTGGGATAAAAAACAAACGATTCACTCGCTACGCCAGTTGACGTTGG
>DASQNW010000491.1:0-5734 GCA_035644775.1 Chitinophagaceae bacterium
CCATCTGCGCAGCTGCCCAACGTTGTGCTGATCTATGCGAGGCTGAGTTGAATACGTTTAAAGAGATTTTTGGCAAAGAAGTGTCGATCGAGCGGGTAGATCATATCATTGCCGGCGGAAGGCGTTGTGCTTACAAAATAAACCCTTTGAAATAAGTCAAACCAATTGCTGCCAGTTCGGGACTCTTTGTGTTGGTAGAATAGAAGCCGCCGATATTTACACTTATTTCTTTCCCGTAATAATAAAGCAGGGTCAGCCAGGAGAGAAGAATCGCACCTGCAACGATAATTACATCCTTTTTCCCCTCATCATTCAACCGTTCGTGCATTAGCGCCAATATGCATAGCAAAGCCAGCTATTGCAGTGTCTTTAAGCAGGTTTATGAAGGCTACTTGCCGCATCTCTGCGTCTCCAGCATGCAAAAAATTGGGCAGGTGCAGGGTTAATACAAAGCTGAAGAGCAGTATTGCCAACAGGTAGCCGGCCAGTTTGGCCTGCCAGTGAAGAATAAAGGCAACAGCAGCTAAAATGAAGGCTGTGCCGATCACGTAAATCCAGATAATACCGCCGGGAAGGAAGTCAGGCACATACACCACGAGGTTTTTTGGGTGTAAAAAATGGTAGATTCCGAAGGCGATCATTACTATAGAGAGGATGTAGATGGCTAAACGGGAGATTGTATGCTCTTGCATAAGTAAAGTTTACGTTAGGACTACTTGGAGTATGTGACGAGTGGCTATATTTCGGAGAGATTCTCCATTGGCCAAGGCTTTATAACGTAAAATTTGCAGAAAGAAAAAGCATCGAGTGGTTCATTTTACCTGCCATAGCAGGTAGAGCTACTAACCCGATGCTTTTCGCGGATTAGCAACGATCGGTTATTGATTGATGCCTTTCAACTCTAAATGTAAGTTACTGCGATGGGAAATTTTAAGAATGAGTTTTACGGAAAGAGTCTGCACGTGTTTAGCACACGTTTCTGCACATTATTCATTGGCCTTTTTCGCCTGGTCGCGGGCTTTTCTTCTAAAGAAGCCTCGCAGTAGAAAATTGTGTTGCAGTGCTTCCATGTTCTCATCCAGCTTTTTGGTTCCCGCTTGCAAATTGCCTAGGGTGGCCTGCAGATCTGCTGCAGCTTTTTCATCATTCAGTAACACCCCCACAGGCGATTTATTCTGGCTTAAACGGCTACTAACCTCTTTGAAATTATCCGTGATCTCATTGGCTGTTTTTGAAGCTTGTTGCAGCTGGGTTACTGTCGATTTTAGACGACTAAATACCATTGTATCGGTCACCAGTTCGTTTGTTAAGCTTCCTTTTCGCTGAAGCTTTGCCGCATAATCAGCCACATCTTCGGTGAGCCGTTGTGCATTAGCAGAAGATTGCCTCAAGCCTGCCATAGTGGTTTCTAAGCTATTTACAAGTGCCTCATCAGAAATGAGCTTACCCACTGTTCCCTGGCCTTGGGCTATTCGGTCGCTTATGGTTTTGAAGTTGTTTGTGATGTCTAGAAGGTTCTGGTTGTTTTTCTGAAGAGTAGCCATGATCTCGTCTGTGCTGAGCGCTTTTTCTACACCAAGAACATCGTTTTCTTCTACAGGTGGCGCTTCCATAGTGCCGCCATAAAGCACAACTAATTTGTTTCCGATGAAACCCTCTGAACTGATTCGTGCTTTGGCGTCTTTTCGGATGTATTGCCTTGCTTTTCGTTCTATGTTAAGCACTACTTCTACCTGAGATCCCTTTCGGAACGTCATACGTCGTACTGTGCCGATTTTTACCCCAGAAAACCAAACGTTATTTCCCGTTTGCAAACCTCCCACGTCGTCGAAAATAGCGCGGATAGAGATCTTCTTTTCAAAGGTATTCTTCTGACCTCCCAATGTAAGTATGGCAGCAACAAAAATGAGGATGCCAACGAAGATGAAGATGCCTACAGTTACTGCTCTTTTGTTATTCTTTTCTCTCATTTATCTTGAATAAAATTGTAATTGAAAAAGCTTTTGATTCGCTCATCGTCAGTGGCGAATACTTCCTCGAAGCTGCCTTGACTGGCAAATTTACCATCCAACAGTATGGCCATGCGATCTCCGGTTGCCTTCGCACACGTGAGATCATGAGTAATGATGATGGCGCTAGTATGGTAGCGTTCCTGCACTTCATTGATAAGATTATTGATTTCAATGCAAGTAGTTGGATCCAGACCTGCGGTAGGCTCATCATACAACATAATTTCGGGTTGCAAAATCAAGGTGCGGGCAATGCCAATACGCTTGCGTTGGCCGCCAGAGAGCTCCGACGGCAGTTGATTGATGGTTTGTGATAAGCCCACAGCATCCAAAACGGTTTCCACAGATTTATCAATTTCGCTCCTGCGCATGTTTTTAGAATTCCGTACCAGTGGAAACTCCAGATTTTCGCGAACCGTCATGCTATCATACAAGGCACTGTTCTGAAAAGAAAAACCAACTTTTAATCGAAGTTCGCGAAGCTGCTGATCATCCTGCCGGCTTACCTCTCGTCCGAGCACATTAACCTCGCCAGCATCAGGCTTTAGTAATCCCACAATTATTTTGATCAAAACCGATTTACCTGTTCCAGACCGCCCTAAAACAACAACGTTTTCGCCTTTGTACACGTCAAGATCCACACCACGGAGCACATGATTTTCACCAAACGACTTATATAAGTTTCGGATGGAAATTACATGATCTTTTTCCTGTTGTTGTTGCATCAATAGTTTCTTTAGCTGGCTCTCATCCAGCTGGAAATTTGTACAATTATGATCTCTTCGATAAATATCAGAAACATGGAAACCACCACAGATGTATTTGCAGCAATGCCCACTCCCTGCGTTCCCTGTTTGGCATGAAAACCTTTATAGCAGCCGACAATTCCAATGGTAAACCCAAACACCACAGCCTTCGTTAACGAGGTAAAAAAATCGAGGAAGCTGATGCTGGCGAATGCGTTTTCAAAAAACGTGACAAAGCTGGTTTGCTCATTCAGGTGCACGTCCAGGTATGATCCCATCATAGCTATAAATGCTGTATACATCATCAAAATGGGAATCATCAAAGTAGTTGCAACTACCCTGGTTACTACAAGAAATTTAAACGGGTTAATTGCTGATACTTCCATTGCATCTATTTGTTCTGTCACCCTCATGGAGCCGAGTTCTGCACCAATATTAGAACCCACTTTACCGGCACTGATAAGAGCTGTTACCAATGGTGCCAGCGCACGTACTATTGCAATGGAGACCAGCGATGGCAGCCATGACGCAGCTCCGAATTCTGCAAGCGACGGCCGCGATTGCTTGGTAAATACCAGGCCCGTTATGAAGCCCGTGAGGCTGATTAGTGGTAGCGATCTAAAACCCACCTCGAAACATTGCCGCACTATTTCGCGGAACTCAAATGGAGGTTTGAATGCTTCACGAAAAAAGCGAAACACGAACTGAGCAGCTTCGTATACTTTTATGAAAAACCTATCGACTCCATTCGAGACAACGTGCTTCCGTGCTGGTCCGGCTTTCCCTTCCTTCATGTATAACTCGCTTGTTTGATATTCATGTGGCAAAGTAAGAACAATCAAGAGAACGTCATACCTCCACCAGCACGACAGTTTTCTTTGACTTAATTACGTATTATATGGCTGCTTTGGCTGCTTGTTCTGCTGTAATATTATACAACGCCTCGTTGTAAGTACATTTACCACCGCGAATAAGAAGCAATTGCGGTGACTGGTGTGGTACTCCAAACTGCTCTGATATGGCGTCAGACAAAGTGCGGTGCTCTAACAGATCGAGGAAATAAACAGAATCTACTTTTTCCAGCTGATCTGCCTCGGCTTCAAAATGCCTGCGAACACTTTTGCTGATGGGACAGGTAGTATTATGCTTGAATATCACGGTGTAGCCAGCGGAGTTTTTGATTTCATCCAACTGCTCTTCTTTTTCTAAAGCTAAAAATTGCATACTTGATTGTTATTAATGGTTCACCACGAATACCATTCCATAAATCGCAACACGACGCTGCAATGTCTCTGGCTTCCAAGACCCTGCGACCTTGTTACATAGAAGCGGCCGTTTGATATATCTTAGCGCTCCACCATTGGCCATGTTATACCTGATCTATGTTCAAGTTCAACTCATCAGCTGTCAGTTTACTGTTCTTAGCGACGCTACTCAACTGCTCCCCAGCGAAAAGGCAGTCGAATGCAGGATTTATGAGCTTATTTGATGGTAAATCATTGATGGGCTGGGAGGGAGATAGCACGTATTGGCGCGTAGAAAATGGCAACATGGTTGGTGAAGTAACACCGTTTAATCTCATCAGCAGGAACTCGTTCATTATCTGGCGCGGAGGCGTTGTTAAAGATTTCGAGCTTAAGTTGGAATACAGGGTTTCAGAACAGGGAAATAGTGGCATCAACTACCGTAGCGAGGAAGTGGCTGGTACGCCGCACGCCTTAAGAGGTTATCAGGCTGATCTTGATGGGCAGTTTCTATATACCGGTAGTAACTATGAAGAGCGTGCCCGAACAACGCTTGCGTCGAGGGGCAGTAGAGTAGTGGTACCTGCATTTAATAGGCAAGAGGCAGAAGAGGGGAATTTAATTGCGAGATTCTCGAAAAACAATGTTTGGATGCGGTCACAACCCGTAGGCTCGATAGGGCACCAGGACAGCCTTGCTGCCCACATAAAGAAACTTGACTGGAACACATATCACCTGGTGGTAAAAGGAAATCGGCTGCGGCACTATGTGAATGGACAATTAATGAGCGATGTGACAGACGAAGATACTTTACACCGTAAGTTCGAAGGTCTATTGGGCATGCAGGTACACGTGGGCCCACCCATGAAAATTGAGTACCGCAACATTCGCCTCAAACAATTATAAAATCAAGAGAATAGAAGTCGTTATTTGCTGAAGCTGTAATCACGATTCGTCATCCATCAGATGATCATCATTTAAGCTTGCACGATCTCCACTCAACAATCTGGTTTCTTTATTCTCATTGTCGTACTCTACCGCCTCTTTCTTGATTACTTCGTCCAACTCTGTTCGAGGAGTAGATTCTTCGCCACTCCTGCTTGCTGGTTCGCCGGCACTGTTTCTCAATCTCTCATTTTGCTCCCAGGTCTCGCTCACGTTATTCAGCTCAGTTCCTTTATGAATTGCTTTTGACATAGCTCTGATTTTAATGATTCAGAACATCCGAAAAAACTATGCCCTTTGTTGTTTATACGGGCATTCGTTGCCAAATATTAAACTACTGAGTCTCATATCGTAAGATGAAGGGTTTGACGGTTCAGAAACTTTTTCTATTTTGTTATAGCCTAAACCCAATCCTATGGAACGACTAACGCTTTCCTTTCCATCCGTGTTTGATCTCCATGAGTTTAAAAAGGAAATAGAAGCAACTCATGTGGAGGCAAGAGTAAATCATCTTACTGGTTCCTTCACAGCCAAGCAGCTCGAAATTGCAACAACGGTTTTTAAAGCTGAAGTGCTTCGCAAAAAAGATTCATTGATGTTTTCGTAGAAGCCAATGTTGCAACATGCTACGTTGTAGTGAGAAGTGGCTGCGTTTTTTATCAGCAGCATTTTTGATATTGAAGTTAGAGCTGATCGCGAGTTGTATCTCTGGGCATGTTTTCCGTGCCATTGCAGTCTATCTAACGAGGGCCACTCACCGATCAGCCGAAAAGCTCTTGCTACTTTACTT
>DASQNW010000492.1:0-13214 GCA_035644775.1 Chitinophagaceae bacterium
TGGTAATCAAGGATTTTGCTGACAAAAAAGAGATCAAAGACCAAAGCATGCTCTGGGATTACCAGGTGAAAGATCTTTTTCACCGCATTGGCAGCAATTAATCGTAGCAGCATCCAATCAGAAATTCCCATTCCACTAAAAGCATCTCTCTTACACGAGCCCATTCGCTTAGCGGAATTTTCTTTGCAATTTTAAGGTGAGGAAGTGCAGTACTTTCTCGCACCAACTGCCCCTCTTCAAACATATCGATGGGGCGAAAATTAGCTTCTCCAAAATGATGCACCCACGGATCTTTATTTATCCCCAGGTGGTACCCTCGTGCAGCCAAACTGCCCTCGCATGGCTCCAGTTTTGGAGTCAGTGCAGTTTTAAAACTTCCTGCCAGGTGAAGTGTTATGCTGAAAAAGTTGCCCCACCAAAACATGGTTCTAATAGCAATGATGTTTTCCTGCCCGAACACTCTCGGAAAGTCGAGAATAAGGTACGGTAGGCCAAGGTAGCTCTCACCCCTCGAAATTTTGGGAGTTCCCAACTGCTTATCTGTTTTTCTAAATCTGCTGCTCAAACTAGTTTGCATATCAGACTGTAAGTGCTCAAGTAATACTTTTACTTTCTCAAGTACTTTATTCTTAGTTAAAATGAACTCTGCATTACACATCAGCTCAGTCTCACGGGTCGAAAAATGTACTTTTGTTTCAGGCATGTTTAAAAATACTCAATAAAGTACCGGCTGGTGTTTAGAAAACTGGATAAGCTGATTGTAAAAGCATTTGTGGGGCCCTTCATTGCTACTTTCTTCATCACGCTGCTGGTGCTGGTTATGCAGTTCTTCTGGTTGTACATAGATGATTTCGTGGGAAAAGGGTTGAGTACCGGAGTTATTTTGGAATTCATCTGGTTTCAAAGTGCGGTGCTGGTGCCACTGGCCCTGCCGCTTGCTGTGTTGCTTTCTTCTTTGATGACGTTTGGCAATCTTGGTGAAACATACGAGTTGGTAGCCATTAAATCAGCTGGCATTTCGTTGCTCCGTTTTATGAGGCCCTTGTTTTTTGTAACGCTGGTGATCTGTGGTATTGCTTTTCTGTTCTCGAACTATATCATTCCTGTTGCCAATCTTAAATCACGAACCCTGCTGTCAGACATTGTTTATGCGAAGCCCGCATTTGATCTCAAGGAAGGTGTTTTTTACGACAAGATTTCTGGTTTTGCCATTAAAGTAGGAAAGAAGGAAAAGAACGATTCTGTGATCAGGGACATCATCATCTACGAGCAAACAAACGGCTTGCAGGACAACTTTATTGTTGCAAACAATGGGGTAATGAGTACAACAGCCGACAAGCGTTTCCTTGTGTTTCATCTGAAAAATGGTTGGCGCTACCAGGAGCGGGGTATTGGTATGAATACCGAGTTCATCCGCCTGGGATTCAAAGAATACAAGAAGCAATTTGACCTGAGTTCTTTTCAGTTTCAGCGTACAGCCGACAGTGTGAACAAAAACAACCATCGCATGCTCAGTATGCGGCAGCTGGATGTGGCAATTGATTCCATCAGAAAAGAAAACAGCAAATTTCACCAACGGGTGACCAAAGAGGTAATGCCTTCGCTTGCAATAGTGCAGCAAATCGATAGCAGTTGGCAGCCACTCGATACGCCGGTAACAGCAAAGTCATTCAAAGAGCTTCTGGCTGATTCTGTTGACCGGGGTGTTACGTCTGCTGTTATCAGCAAGTTGGAAGCTATACGCTTTAGTAACGATGCCATTATTGGACAATTTAAGGAACAGCAAAGAAGTTTGCGATTGCACCAGATCGAGTGGCATAGAAAACTTTCACTTTCAATGGCATGCCTTGTTCTCTTCCTCATTGGTGCGCCACTCGGCTCTATCATTCGAAAAGGAGGTCTTGGAAGTCCGCTGGTTTTTTCCATTGTGTTTTTTATGATTTTTTACTTCTTAAGTAACACCGGAGAAAAGATGGCAAAAGAAGGATCTATCCACCCGTTTGTGGGGATGTGGCTTTCTACTTTTGTGCTGGTGCCGGTAGGTATTTTCCTCATCATAAAAGCTTTGAATGATTCGCAGCTGTTCAATAAAGAAGTGTATGCAGGCATATGGAAGTCAGTGCGTTCCTGGTGGCTCGGAAGGAAGCAGCTTGCATGATTTATGACTGGTCTGGTTTACTACACTAATTCCATTTACTTTTAGCTTGTTGGAAGAGGTCACTTAGCGCAGGGCACGAGTAGTAATCACTCACCAACGCAAACACCGCACACACATTTGCCATTGGAGCAACAACGCCAAACCATAAACAGCATGCGTCTACAGGGATGGGTTGCCTTTGCTTCCTCTCTTTTGCTGATCATAAAGTTTATTGCATACTATGTCACGCATTCGGTTTCTATCTTGACCGATGCTTTAGAAAGCATAGTGAATGTAGTTGCAGCCTTTATAGGCTTGTATAGCCTCTATGTTGCTGCAAAACCAAAAGATATAGACCACCCTTATGGTCATGGCAAGGCCGAATTTGTGTCTGCTGCTGTAGAAGGCACGCTCGTGTTTTCCGCTGGAACTATCATTATTTACAATGCCATCAGAAGCTTTCTTGTTCCTCATCCGATCAACAACATTGACACAGGTATTTACCTTGTTGCTGCCACTGCTGTTGTAAACTGGATCTTAGGTTATGTGTCGTTGACGCAGGGCAACAAAAACAATTCACTTGCCTTGATAGCCAGTGGCAGGCATTTGCAAACAGATACTTATTCCACTTTCGGGATTATCATGGGGCTGCTGCTGATTAGCTTCACGGGCTATTTGTGGATAGACGGCGTTGTTGCTATTTGCTTTGGCATATTCATAATCTACACCGGGTATACTATAGTTAGAAGGTCGCTCGCAGGTATAATGGACGAAGCAGACATGGAGTTGCTGAAGAAAATGGTGACTACTATCAACGCCAACAGGAGGGATGCCTGGGTTGATTTTCACAACCTTAGGATCATTAAATATGGAAACGTGCTGCATGTGGATGGCCATCTGACAGTGCCATGGTATTTTAATATCAATCAAGCCCATGAAGAAATAGAGGAACTGGCAAAAATGATCCGGAAAGACTTTGGGGAAAGCCTGGAAGTTTTCATCCACTCAGATGGTTGTGAATATTTCCAATGCCCTCTTTGCGATAAGAAAGCATGTCAGGTTCGGCAGCACCCATTTGAAAATAAAATTGTGTGGAATGTTTCAAACATACTGGATAACAAGAAGCACGGAGTAGAGGATGTTCTGAAAAGCCAATAAAAGAGCTTGTGGTTGTAGCTAACTAACTTTGAATGTCAATCTCATAAACGAGGACAGACTCACCTATGCTAACAAAAAAAGCATATTATGCGTTCCAGGCACTCACACACCTGGTAGAGCGGTTTAACGAAGGCCCCGTTCTGATCTCCGAAATTTCCGATGATCGAAAGATTCCCTTGAAGTTTCTGGAGAACATCCTGCTAGAGCTGAAGAATGCTAATATTCTGGACAGCAAAAAAGGAAAAGGAGGCGGATATTTTCTAAAAGATGAGCCGTGTAAGACGCCGATGGCAAAGGTCTTGCGCATCATTGACGGTCCTATAGCTATGCTCCCATGCGTAAGTTTATATTTCTACAGGCGCTGCGATAACTGCAATGAAACCTTCTGCGGATTGCACAAAACAATGGAAAAGGTGAGGGACGCCACTCTGTCTATTCTGGAAAATGCCACGCTGGCCGACCTGGTCATGCAAGAGAAAAAGGAAATTTTAGGGATAAATTAAAGTCTACTCGTTTGGTAGGCTTTTCTGAAACGCTTACTTTTACCGCCCATTAATCAACTTAAAAACTCGCTTTATGTCTTTACGTTTAGGAGATATTGCTCCCAATTTTCAGGCAAAAACCACTGCCGGCGACATCGATTTATATGAATACCTGGGCGATAGCTGGGGTTTGTTATTTTCTCACCCCGCAGATTACACGCCCGTTTGTACCACTGAATTGGGTAGAACAGCTTTACTGAACGGAGAATTTGCCAAGCGGAATGTAAAGATTCTCGCAATAAGTGTTGATCCGCTGGATCAGCATCATGGTTGGGTTAAGGATATCAACGAAACTCAAAATTGTACTGTCAATTTTCCCATTATTGCCGATGAGGATCGAAAAGTAGCTAGCTTATACGACATGATTCACCCGAACGCTTCTGAAAAAGCAACCGTTAGATCGGTATTCATCATCGGACCGGATAAAAAGATAAAGCTAACGCTTACTTATCCTGCTTCTACCGGCAGAAACTTCCAGGAGATATTGAGAGTGATCGATTCACTTCAGTTGACTGCGAACCATAGCGTAGCCACGCCAGCTAATTGGAACCACGGAGAAGATGTGATAGTGGTGCCTGCGGTAAGCACTGAAGATGCGATCAAGAAGTTCCCGAAAGGAGTCAAAGTGGTGAAGCCTTACTTGCGGTATACACCTCAACCTAATTTGGATTAAATACAAAGCTGACTCAGGCCATTGTGCACCTCAGTTGCCATGGCCTGTTTTGGAACCTGATAATATGCAACATTTATCCTACCTGCAAGAAGTTTTTGGCAATCTCTCGATAGAAGATGCATTACAGAAAACAGTTGATCTTTTTCCGGGTCAGGTGAAATTTTCTTCCTCACTCGGGCAGGAGGACCAGGTGTTGACAGACATTATTGGAAAGAACAAAATAGGTGTACAAATTTTCACCATCGATACTGGCAGGCTTTTCAATGAGGTCTATGAAATTTGGGAGCGCACCGAGGCACGGTACAAGCTGAAAATAGACAGCTATTTTCCACAAGCAGAGACGGTGCAAAAGATGGTAGCAGCAAACGGCATCAACTTGTTTTATAACTCGGTTGAGGAAAGGCAAACCTGCTGCGGTGTAAGAAAAGTAGAGCCCCTGAACAGAGCTTTACAAGGCACCAGAGTTTGGATCACCGGCCTGCGGGCGGAGCAGAACGATCATCGCAAGTCTGTGCACATGGTAGAGTGGCTGCCCGACAGAGAAATGTATAAAATCAATCCTCTGCTACATTGGACATACGATCACATGATTAGCTATTTGAAAACCAATAACGTTCCGTACAACACGCTTCACGATAAAGGGTATATTTCTATAGGTTGTGCACCATGCACGAGAGCCATTGAGCCCGGGGAAGATGCAAGAGCTGGCCGCTGGTGGTGGGAAGCTTCGCATAAAGAGTGTGGTTTGCATTTGGTAAAAGAAAACGTATGAGCACTCAAAATCAGCTGAATATCTTCCCGAAAGAACTGGAACACGAGGCTATCTACATTATACGCGAAGTAGCCGCTCAATTCGAAAAACCGGCACTGCTTTTTTCCGGAGGTAAAGATTCCATAACACTCGTGCAGTTGGCACGCAAAGCATTTTATCCTGCTAAAGTGCCATTCCCGATGCTGCACATTGACACAGGCCATAATTTCCCTGAAACCATTGAGTTTCGCGACTGGCTGGCAAAAGAGTCGGGCATGCAGCTAATTGTTCGTTACGTACAAGATTCAATAGACCAGGGAAGGGTGACAGAGGAGACAGGCAAATACGCAAGCAGAAATATGCTTCAAACTGTGACGCTGCTGGATGCTATTGAAGAACTGAAGTTTGATGCATGTATTGGTGGAGCTAGAAGAGACGAAGAGAAAGCGAGAGCTAAGGAGAGAATATTCTCTGTGCGTGACGACTTCGGCCAATGGGACGCTAAAAAGCAACGTCCTGAACTATTCGACATGTTGAACGGAAAGATCAACGTTGGTGAGAATGTACGCGTTTTTCCTATTTCAAATTGGACGGAGCTCGATGTCTGGAATTACATTAAGCAGGAGCAAATTGCAATACCCTCCATCTACTATTCGCACCAGCGGGAGATTATCGAACGCGATGGTTTGTACTGGCCTGATTCGCCTTATCTAAACAAGTCAGAAGATGAAATTCCCTTTTCTGCCACCGTCAGATTCAGAACAGTAGGCGATATGACGTGTACAGCTGCTGTACTCTCCGAAGCAGTCACTATAGATAAAATCATCGAAGAGATAAAAGAAGCCACTATTTCTGAACGTGGCGCCCGTATTGACGACAAGCGTTCGGAAGCTGCGATGGAGAAAAGAAAACAAGTGGGCTATTTTTAGTTGCAACAGATTAGGAAATTCTAAACACCGTACATGGATGTATTAAGACTCGCTACAGCTGGTAGTGTTGACGATGGCAAGAGCACGCTCATAGGAAGACTCTTGTATGACACCAAGTCCATCACTAAAGACAAACTTGAGGCTGTAGAGGCTTCCAGCAAAAGGAAAGGATTGGATTTTGTAGACCTTTCCCTACTTACCGACGGCCTTATTGCAGAACGGGAACAAGGGATTACAATCGATGTTGCACATATATATTTTTCAACTGAGAATAGAAAATACATCATCGCTGATACTCCCGGGCATGTGGAGTACACGAGGAATATGATAACCGGGGCTTCTAATGCAGAAGCTTCTATCGTTTTGGTTGATGCGAGGAATGGCGTGTCAGAGCAAACGCGCCGTCATTTATTTATCTCGTCGCTGCTGGAGATTGATACGGTATTTGTCGCAGTGAACAAAATGGATCTGGTAAATTTCAGCGAAGAAGTTTTTAATTCTATACGAGAGGATGTAAAGGAACTTGCCGTAAAGATTGGCTTTTTGGGCAGTTTGTTCTTTATTCCGTTAGCAGCAAAATATGGCGAAAACCTGATTTCATCGTCTCCGAAAATGCCATGGTATACTGGAAAGCCATTGTTGGAGCACCTAGAGAGTTTACCTGTTCACAAAAGAGATGATAGCCTGCCAGCACGTTTTCATGTGCAATATGTTATTCGGCCGCACAGCGAAGCCTACCACGACTTTAGAGGGTATGCGGGAAAACTAGTTAGTGGCACATTGGCCAGTGGCGAGACAGTGGTTGCCTTGCCATCACTTCGTCAGTCAAAAATCAGATCGATATACGTGGGAGAACAGAAAAAAGAAAAAGCGCATGCAGGTGAAAGCCTGAATATAGAACTGGAAGATGATATTGATGTCAGCCGCGGCAACACCCTTGTTATCGCAGCGTCTGCGTATCAACAGTTGAGCAACTTTACCGCTAAGCTCACCTGGATGAGTGAACAACCCTTAACCATTGGAAAAACGTTTCTGCTGCAACACGGCGTCAATAGGGTTAAAGCAAAGATCAGCTCGCTTGGACACGTTATTGACATGAATACAATCGAAGAGAAAAAAGATGTTACTCAATTTCGATTAAATGATATTGGTGAAGTTGCGATCAAAACAGCAAAACCAATCTTTGCAGATTTGTATAAAGAAAATCCTCGTAACGGGGCTTTTATCCTTATAGACGAATTTAGTAACCATACTGTAGCAGTAGGATTTATAACAGCGGACTAATTGCTGTTAAGGCCATTGCTAAAACTCAGTGAAGGGTATCAAGCGGAATGTTTCTTTAGCTGCTGCAACAGCGCCCTCAGGTCTTTTGGCAACGGTGCTTCGAACTTGTACTCTTTCCCATTTACAACAAATTCAAGCTTCGAGGAATGCAAGGCGAGCCGCGCCAGGATTGGTCTCTCTTCTTCATCTTTTTTGGAAAGATGGTAATCACGCTTGATTGAAGAGATGAACACAGGTTTACCATCGCCATACACGGCATCGCATACAATAGGGTGGCCAATATGTTTCATGTGCACTCTAATCTGGTGTGTTCTTCCGGTATGTATCTGAAATTGCACCCAGCTAAACGTCGCAAAACTCTCAAATACATTATAGGTGGTGAGTGATTGCTTACCTTTTTTGTTAATCACCATTGTCCCTTTTGCTACAGGATGTTCCATAATTGCAGCCTCTATGTTGCCGCTCTTGATTGCGGGCCTGCCGTGCACAAGCCCCTGGTAAAATTTGGTAACAGCCCTGCCCTCGAAAAGCTGTGATAATTGCTTGTGAACTTCTGCTGTTCTCGCAAATACAACCACTCCACTTGTGTCGCGATCGAGGCGGTGAACTGTGTAAATTTCACCAAACACGTGTTGCAAATGATTTCTGAGGGCGGGATGACCTTCGCGGTCCTGAATAGTGAGTAAACCTGGAGGTTTATTTACCGCCACCAGGTTATGGTCTTGAAAAATGATCTGCTCCTGGATCTTCGTGTTCATTTACTATCACTTCTTTCCTTTCCCAAAGAACTTAAGCTCTCGTACTTCCTTTTCATTAAGATAACGCCATTTACCACGTTGCACGTTTTTTTTGGTAAGACCTGCAAACATCACCCTGTCAAGATTCTTTACATCGTAACCATAATGCTCGAACATGCGACGTACAACACGATTTCGGCCACTATGAAGTTCAACACCCAATTGTGTTTTATCCTTTACATCGGTATATGCAAGTACATCCACATGGGCGAGTCCGTCATCGAGCGGCACTCCTTTCAAAATGGCGTCAAAATGTTTCTTATCTAATGGCTTGTCCAAAGTAACCGCATATATTTTTTTTACCTCATTGCTCGGATGTGTGAGCTTCTGAGCAAGTTCACCGTCATTCGTTAGCAGTAGCACGCCGGACGTATTTCTGTCTAATCGGCCTACAGGGTATACCCTGCTGTTGACGGCACCTGTAATCAGATCAAGAACTGTTTTACGCTGCTGCGGGTCTTCTGTAGTTGTGATATAATCTTTCGGCTTATTCAACAATATGTATACAAGATCGTGTACTGGATTCAGCTTTTTTGTTCCAAGCCTTACATCATCCTTGAAGGTGACCTTAAAGCCAGGTTCTGCAACTACGGCGCCATTCACTTTTATTTTACCCGACTTAATAAGTTCGGCAGCATCTCTTCTTGAACAAACACCACTATGTGCAATAAACTTATTTAGCGGCATTGATTCGGGTACAGCAGTTTTTTGTGCAGTGGCTCGAGGTGTTTTTTCGGTTGCACGTGTCCTTGATACAGGCTGCCTTCCTTGTACACCATTGCTTCTCGATTCTGCCTGTTCTTTTCTCTTGTTTTCGAAATACTCTTTACGCTCTTTGGTTACTTTTTTCTTCTCCTGGCGGATCTGCTCTTTCAAAGCGCTCCCCTTTTTCACCTTATGGAATCTTTCAAATCCTGATTTCTTTTTCATGCGAACAGAATATTGCTGCAAAAATAAACAAGGCCGCTTACCAGCGGCCTTTTGTTTTAAGTTGTCAGATGAGTTCTACGATCGCTGCTGCCGCAATTCTTTCAGCTTTTCTATTTGATCAGAAGTCAAGAATGATTTCATTTGCTCGCGTTGCTGCTTTCTTATATCGTGTAGCTTTGTTCTTTTCTGATCATGGGTGATGGAGTTGTCGTTCCGGATGCTCGTTAGTTTGGTTTTAAACTCTGCACGCACTTTAGCTATTTGCTGCTGTTGTTCTGCTGAAAGATTAAGTTGTTGGTGTAAATTCTTGCCTTTAGAACCCTCTTTTCTCCAGCCGTCGTTCCCTTCTTTGCTTTTAGACCTGGATTCCTTGCGAATCTTAGCTAATTGCTGCCTTTGGGAAGGAGTAAGAACCTCCTGAGATTTGGATCTGAATTGCCTATGTAGCAGTTTTTTGCGCTCCTGTTTCTCCGCTGCACTAAGTTGATTGTTTGTTCTCAATTCCGATAGTTGCCTCTTGTGTTCTTCGCGAAGGCCCTGCAATTTGCTTTTTTGATCAGCAGTCAAGTTCAACTGTTCGTATACCGCTTTATGCTGCGGTTTTGCATCCGACCCAAGGGTTGTAGTTTGCGCATTGGTTATTCCTATGCTAAGCAGCAGGATGAATACACTGGAGATCACTGGTTTCATAATTTTTTCCTTTTAGTTTGAACGTAGGACAGACACAATTTATTCTTTTTCGTTTAAGCTATCAAGGTTAATTATAGTTAAGAGCAATAACCCGAAAGCTTTATGTTTACTCACCTTCAATGGCATCTCTTTTCTTTTTCCACTGTTTGGGCACTGCACCATCCATTTTTACAATTTTTGGATGAAAGACGCCAACCGTATCAACTAACGCCTTTTGAGCGTTCATCACCTGATGAATGTCTTTATAGGCAAACGGTGCTTCATCTAAACCGCCTCCCAAAAGCTTGATACCTTTATGCGCCAACAGCTCTGTCATTTCTTTGTGGGTAACCGTTTTCAGTGCAACGGTTCGGCTCATTCGCCTTCCTGCACCATGCGAAGCAGATGACAAGGAGGCTACCTCACCTTTGCCTTTTACAATAAAACCCGGAGCAGACATCGAACCAGGAATAATACCAAGGGTGTTTTTGCCAGCAGGCGTAGCTCCCTTTCTGTGCACAATTACCTCACGGCCCTCATAGCTTTCTTTCCATGCGAAATTGTGATGATTCTCCACCACCCCGAGGGGTTGCCTGCCCAGCTGTTTTGAAATTTTTTCATGAATCACATGATGACATGCTGAAGCATAATCGCCAGCAAGATTCATCGCCATCCAGTATTCGGCACCCTCTGGTTCAGATAAGTTTAACCAGGCAAGATTTTGTGCCTCACCTGTTAATTTCCTTTTTTCTTTTGCAATTTTCGTGTAGTAATTGGCAATGTTTGCACCCAAAGCTCGCGAACCTGAATGGGAAAGCAAACCTAAATACTCGCCTGCATCTATGCCCAGCAGCGGATCTTTTTGTGTGATTTCCACAACCCCAAACTCCACAAAGTGATTACCCGAGCCGGAAGTGCCCAGCTGTCGCCAGGCTTTATCCTGCAGCCCCTTCAACAATCCTAATTCATCAAACTCTTTTCGGTCTATCACGGCATGTGAAGCAGGCTTGGGAAACTGTGCTCCGCTTCCAAACAATGTAGCTTCATTAAGTTCTCTGGTAAAATAGTGTTCTTTTTCTGAGAGCTCTTTTGGGTTAATGTCGAAAATAGAAAGACACATGCGGCAGCCGATGTCAACACCCACTCCGTAAGGAATAACGGCTCTTTCCGTGGCGAGAACCCCACCTATTGGAAGGCCATATCCTTGGTGTGCATCTGGCATCAACGCTCCTGCAACTGCAATCGGAATACGTACTGCTGTTTGCATCTGCTGCATGGCGCCTTGTTCTATACCTTCACTTCCAAACACATTGAAGTGAACTCCTTTATCATTCAAGGGAATTTTGTCGGCGATCGTCTTTGCTTTTGGTATCAATGCATCGGCAATTTTTCCGAAGACAGCATCCGTAGCATATTGATTAGGACTTTGCAAAACCGCGCTGAGGATCTCAAGCGCATCCTCTTTTGAGAGCCGCTTGAAGTTTTTTTCCATGGTGTTCATAGCAATAGAAATCACCGGCCCTTCGGGATATCCGAGAGATCTCAATTCCTTACCTGTTATTTTCAATTTTGCCATTGCCTTGGTTCTGAATCAACTTCTGCCATTTAAGTCAGTAACAGCAATCAAGTATTATTCCGTAAAACTTTGCTCCTGCTTGCCACCATAAAAAAAAAGCCCGGCGAAAATCACCGGGCATCAATTTTAGGATACTAATTTACTTTGGATCTCTTTTCTGGCCGCTCTTGTGTGTTTTTCGTTCCGCAATATCAAATCTGTTTTCAGGGCTTTTAGCACAAACAGCCAATAACAACAAGCGGGTAATACTCTTTGATGCTTTGTTGTCCAATGCACTCAGGCCGATATCTTTATACATCATTTCATGAATTTTAATTGTTCTATTGTAATTGATAACTAAAAAAGCTTGGAATTATTGCAACAAAAAGCCCCTCCATCGGGGCTTCGCTAGTTGACTTTGGTTTTGAAAACTATTGCAACGAACGCCCTTTCCAAGCAGCAGCCTTTAAGCTGCCGAAACTGTTTATACTTAGATAAGAACGTCTCATGAGAGTTTAATTGTAGCTGCAAAATAGCTAAATTGATTCAGCATTAACAACCATTTCACAAAAAACAATTACACGAGTCAGTGAGCTCTTCGTGGATTTATAATAATTAGAATAGTTTCCCTTGTTCTCCGGGTCTTCTAAAAATTGTTGTATCGAGGTTCCATCTTTCTGAGTTCATGCCATACAGCTTACCATATTTTTTGTATTGTTGTGCCACTAGTTGGGCAAAGTTTCCTTCTCCACGCATGCGTACTCCCCACCGGCTATCGTTTACCGTTCCATTGTGGCTTGCTTCTATCAAATGCCACACCTTGTCAGCACGATCAGGAAAGTTCTTATACAGCCAGTCATGAAAAAGAAATTTGATAGCACCATTCAATCTAATGAAAGTGTAAGCAGTAAACGTGGCACCTGCATCCTTGCCCGCTTTCATAATGCGTTGCATCTCATGATCATTTAGCCCGGGTATCATCGGACCCATCATAATACCAGTTTTAACACCTGCTTTGCTCAATTCCTCAATCACTTTTAGTCGTTGCTTTGCAGTTGTGGTTCTTGGTTCCATCAGGCGCCGCAAGTTCTCATCGAAAGAGGTGACCGATACCATAGCTGAAACGATTTTCTTTTTAGCCATTTCTTGCAGCACGTCGGCATCTTTAATGATCCAGGAATTCTTTGTTAGTATGCCAACCGGTTGATTGAATTCGTTACATACCTCCAGCAATTTTCTTGTTAAGCGGAATTCTTGTTCTGCAGGTTGATAGCAATCTGTGTTGCCACTCAACATGATAGGTGCAGGTTGCCATTGAGGGCTAAGTAGAAACTTGCGAAGCAGATCGGGTGCATTTTTCTTTACAAGGATTTTGCTCTCAAAATCTAAACCAGCACTATACCCCCAGTATTCAAACGAGTTTCTTGCATAGCAATAGATGCAGCCATGCTCGCAACCCTGGTAAGGATTCATGCTGTACATCATACCAACATCAGGGCTGTCTACCTTATTCACTATAGTTTTCGGGAACACATCGATGTACTGGGTCTGTATATCGTGGCTGCTCCAGTCGTCAATGGCTTCGCTGTGCTCCTTGGAGGTCTCTTCCTTTTCAAATTTGTTCCTCGTATTGAATTGAGCGCCACGACCTTTTTTGTACTCGTCTTCGCTGCCTTCTGAAGTGTTGGTACTCAGGTTTTTTTTGGAGTTAAGTATGTTATTTGTACCCATAAAGTTTCGTTATATATAGTTTTCTACTTCGTCCTAATTTTGATTACATGTGCTATCA
>DASQNW010000493.1:0-3035 GCA_035644775.1 Chitinophagaceae bacterium
TTGCACACTTACGGCTTTTCTTTCTTTGGGCATCATCTTCAACCCGTCTCTAAACCCATGCAATACTCCCCTCGATTTATGATAAGGTCGTTTAATCTTAAAACCCCAAAGAAAGCTTTTAATTGCACTACCTGCAAGCTGTATAGGCAGGAATCTGTAAGGAATATTGAAAAAAGCAAACAATATCAAATTCCTGCTTCCGAAGAAATCCATTCTCTCCCAGCTTCTCTTGGGTGACTCGTGGTGATTGATGGCATGACCCGCACCTAATAAAACTGGATAGCCAGCATCCAACAAACGTATGCAGAAATCTTCTTCTTCTCCCTGATGTACAAACGACTGCCGAAACCCGCCCAACTTTAAAAATGTGTCCCTCAGCACAACAAAAGCGCACCCTTTGAAAGTACACGCCTGCCACAGACGGTTGTCCGGGGCAATACTTTGCACGGTACTTGAAACATTGACATCAACATATGGCCATGCTACAGCAGCACAATGGGTTCTTTGGCAAAAGCTTGCAATCTGCCCTAAAGTTTCAGGAGCATCTAATGTACAATCATCATCAATAGAAAGTACGTAAGCCGTTTTTGCTAGCCTTATTGCCTCGTTTCGTCTGACTATGTATCCTGCTGATTGATCAAACCGGTACAGTTCCACCTCACGATAGTTCATCTTTATTTCTTCACTAGTGCCATCATCAGAGTTATCATCCATGACGATCACTCTATGAGGAAGTGTTTGTTTCCGTAGGCTTTCCAAAGCCCTTTGAAGATCCGGCCATCGATTTTTTGTAGAGATGACAACTGTTATCAGGTCTGCAAGGTCTTCGCTAATCATAACTGCTGTACAAAAGATCTATTTATCAATTTTGTGAAGCCAGTATACTTTTGGAAGCTTTGCTTTTATAGTAGTAAGCGTTAGTATATCCTTTCTTATCTAACCTAATATCATTAATCACCATACACATGTTTTCGAGCTTATGATCTTTGTACATGTCTTCAAGTTCAGATAATCTTTCCTTGAGCGAGTATTTTTCCCGCACCACTATCACATTAATGTCAGAATATTTGGCAATGATAAATGTGTCAGCTACAATGCCGAGTGGAGGTGTGTCGATAATTACATAATCATAATTTGCTCTCAAGTACACAAATAGGTCTTCAAGCCTGTTCTCCATCAGTAGTTCTGCAGGATTGATTGGCAATTCGCCCGTAGAAATAAAATGCAAATAGGGGTTGCTGGTAGACTGGATAATGTCTTTTATTGAAGCATCTCCATTTAAAAATGAGCTGACGCCGCTATCCCCATGATCAATTTCTTTATATACCTTACTGGGTACCCGTAGATCCAAGTTTACCAGCACAGTCTTCTTTTTTGTCAAGGCGAAGGAAAATGCAACGTTCGTAGAGGTAAACGATTTTCCCTCACCGCTATCGGTCGAGGAAAAAAGAAACACCTTCTTTGAACGCTCCTTAGCAAAATAGATAATGTTTGAACGAAGAATTCTAAAAGACTCTGAAACAGCCGTTCTTGAACTCGCATCAATCACAAAAGGAGATGCATCAAGATTTCGGTAAATGGTGCCCACCACGGGTATTGATGTGTAACTTAGGATCTCATCTTTGCCTGCCACTTTTTTATTTAGTGCATCTTTAATTTTAATGAAGCTAAAAGGAATGGCAAGCCCCACTAGTACCGCTAATGCATAATTATTAACTTTCTTAGGAGAAAGAGGCACGCTGCTTAGTAATGCAGCCGGTTCTATGACTTTGTTTTCTACAGTAGCCGATGCTTTTAAAATTCCAGCCTCTACTCTCTTTTGCATTAGAAACAAATAAATTCCTTCGTTAAAATCCGCGGAACGTTTAATATCAGTGAATTTTCTTTCCGCTCTTGGCAGACTATACATGTTTGCCTGAAATTGATTAGTTCGGGCGGCAATCTGTCCCAGCTTTACCCTATTGTTATTCGAGAGATTGCGGAGGTTCTCTTTCAACGCAGCCTTTACATTGCTGATCTTCACATCTATATCCTGAACAAGCGGGTTTTTAGCACCACCGCCACCGGCTGTATAGCTATTCTTCTCTATTTGCAATTCTGTAAGCTGTCGAACAAGGCCATCAGTCAGCCCATCTTGTATCCCAAGAGTGGAGGGAGCAACCAGCCGATCCAGATTGTTATTGGAATTGAGGTCCTGAAGGATGGATGAGTAGTAGCGCTCATTGACCGATAGCACAGCCCTTTCGTTCTCGAGCTGCGTGATAGCATCCATGTTCCTGCCCGCCATACCCGCTGCATCGGAATATGTGTTCGCTGCTTGAAAACTCGCCAGGTTCGTTTCTGCACTTCCAAGTGAACTGCGAATACTATTGATCTGATCATTAATAAAACCCAGTGCCTGGGCTGCAGAACGGCTCTTTTCTTCGTATTTTTCTTCAATGTATTGCTTCGTATAAGCGTTTAGAAAAGCAATGCCCTGCTTGGGCTGGGCCGTGGTAAGCTGAACCTGGAAAACAGAACTTTCATCATCTTCCTGGAATATGCTAATTTTTCCTTTGTATACACCGGCAAGCTCTTGAAGGTTGTTCACCCGGAATTCAAAATCTTTGTTTACATCATCATTCAAACTAAACGATGTAGTAAGATTTACCATTAGAGGGCAGCCATTAATACTAAGACGCTGTCCAAGTGGAAAACGCCGGCCAGAGTTAGTAGCACCTGAACCTATCTCAGCTATTTCGAAGTTGAGCTTATCAGGAAAACTAATTTTGAACCTCTTACCTTCAAGTTTTTGAACGAGAGCCGTGTCTGGTATACTGATTTTAAATGGCAGATGATCATACATCTCATCCTTACCTAAGGTGCCTTCTTTAAAGTAAGAGATGCGAAAATCTAAAGACTTTAATGTCCTATATATGAAAGCAGTTGAAGTAAGCAATGCTATTTCCTGGCTTTTGTCGGGTCCAAGATCTTGAATCTGACTTTTTTCAGTCAGTAGAATGGCCGGGTGCACATTGGCATTACTAGTTTCCTTT
>DASQNW010000494.1:0-4087 GCA_035644775.1 Chitinophagaceae bacterium
CGTTCTGTTTTTAAATGATGATACTAAATGATACCAGTATGTGGTATCATTTTTATTTTCAAGATAGCGGTTGTAATCTCTTACGTCTCTTAATTTTCTTTCATGAAGTTTTTTGCCATTGTTTGCCTGCTGCTTGTCAGCTGTTTTACTATTTCTTTGAAAAGTATAGCCCAATCGTCTTTATTAAACAAGCAGCACTTTCTTAAGCCTCCAGGTGCTGTGAAAATACATGCATGGTGGCATTGGGTAGACAATGCTATCACAAAAGAGGGGATTACGCGTGACCTTGAATCCATGAAACAACAAGGTGTTGTTCAAGCCACAATTTTGAACGTCAGCTTGTTCAAGCAGAAGGATTTTGGAGTTAAGCAAGTCAGGTTTAATTCTCCTGAATGGTATGACATGTTTGAATGGGCATTGAAAGAAGCCAACCGGCTGGGAATGTTCATTGGTGCTCACAATTGCGATGGCTGGAGCTCGAGCGGAGGTCCATGGATCACGCCTGAAAAATCCATGAAGCAGTATACCTGGACAAAAACGCTCTTAAAAGGCGGAGGGAAGAAAACAGTAACCTTGTCAGTTCCACATGCACAACATAACTTCTATCGGGATGTTGCTGTCGTTGCTTACAAAAGCAGCGAACAACAAAATTCATTTCAGGCGGCTAAACCTACGCTCAGGTTCAATGATACAGCACATGTAAATTTTCTGTACGATGGTAGTCCTGTTAGTGCAGTATCCATGAAGCGGGGGGACGCGGTGCTGATTTCTTTTCCAAAAGAGTTCTCTGCCGATAAGATCGTGATTCATCCACGAAGGCAGTTTATGTGGAGTGCTATGTCCAGTTTCAAGAGTAAGTTCCAGCTACTTAGTTCTGCTGATGGAAAAAGTTTTAAAAAAGTGCAGGATATAGAGCTTACCGGACTCAATAGATCTATGGCAACAGCAATACCTGCTACGAAATCCAAGCTGTTCAAATTGGTGCTGAATGACATCTCAAATTTAGACCCCTGGATTGATTACATGGTGGCTGAAGTAGAGCTACTGAAGGGTGATGAACGTCCTTCGTATGCGCCCGCAATATCGCACCACCTGGAAAAGACTGTTTCAGTTAAGTCGGGGAATAGAGATGCTTTTGACCTCATTGCATCTGGAAAGCAAAACAACTTAATCGCGGACGAAAATGCAGTGATCGATATTTCAGGCATGATGGATAAAAACGGCACCTTAAACTGGCATGCTCCTGCCGGCAATTGGAACATTATTCGGTTTGGATACACGACAACAGGAGCTATCAACGCACCGGCTACTGAAGAGGGAACAGGATTGGAGTGTGACAAAATGGACAGCGATGCCCTTGACCTGCATTTTAACAGCTTCTCCAAAAAATTGATTGAGCAGGCTGGCAACTATGCCGGCAACACTTTTAAATTTTTGCTGGTAGATAGTTGGGAATGCGGTTATCAGAACTGGACTGATCTCATGCCGAAGCGCTTCAAAGAGCTTCGAGGCTACGACCTCACATCATGGATACCTGTGCTTTGTGGTGAAACAATCGCTAACTCAGAGCAGAGTGATGCATTCTTGTATGATTTCAGGAAAACAATCGCAGAACTGATAGAGCACAATTATTATGAGCGATTTAGAGAACTATGTCACAAGAACAAAGTAGAATTTCATAGCGAAGTCATTTACGGAGATGCAAATTATCCCCCATTGGATGTTTTGAAATCTAACAGCTATATCGATCTTCCCATGTACGAGTTTTGGGCGGGACCAAATCAGCAGTCATTACTCAACTATCGACCTTCTGCCCGTGCGGAAGCTAATTTTCCTGTTTACTCCTCCGTGCTTTACAATAAACCTGTTATTGCTGCTGAAGCTTACACTGGTTATGCTCATTATAGTGAATCGCCCTGGGATCTCAAATCATTTGGTGACCGTGCATTTAGTTCCGGTATCAATCAAATGATACTTCATAGCTACGTACATCAGCCGTTCGAGAAAAAGCCGGGACTAACGCTCGGGGGCTTTGCAGCACATTTCAACAGGCATACGCCCTGGTGGCAATACTCATCATCCTGGATGGACTACCAGTCACGAATTCAATATGTGCTTCAGCAGGGGGAGATGAGTGCTGATGTTTTGTACTATCTAGGTGACCAGCTCCCTCAGTTTATAGAAAATCAGGCAGTAAACAGCTTGCCGCCAGGCTATCGTGTGAACGCATGCAATTACGATGTTTTAAAAAACAAAGCAACAGTTAAAGGTGGCGAGATCCGTATCGGAAACAATCAGAGTTATAAGATACTTGTGCTGCAGGAAGACGGCGCGATGGAGCTGGAAACACTGCAACGCATTGGAGCGATGATTGACTCAGGAGCATTGGTGTTTGGTGCTAAACCAAGCAGGATGTTGTCGCTGCATGGTGTCAAGAATAGCTCGGGTGAGTTTCAACAGCTTGCTGATAAGATCTGGGGTACTGCAAAAGATAAAAACGAGAACATCTACGGAAAAGGCAAGGTGGTGTGGGGTAGATCTTTGTCCCAGGTTTTGATTGAAATGAAACTAACACCTGCATTCAGCACCGGGCTTCCCGATACACTTAACCTGATGTATTTGCACAAAAAACTAGGAGAACAGGATGTGTTTTTTGTGGCCAACCAACAAGATCGCGCCCTAACCCGCGAATTCGTTTTTAGAACAAGGGGTAAAGTGCCTGAGATCTGGGATCCGATGAACGGCGTTTTCCTGAAACCGATGCTTTATAAAAATGATAAAGGGCAGATCCGTATTCCTTTGACACTCAAAAACCGCGAAGCACTGATGTTTATTTTTTCCGGCAACAGCGAAGAGGAGCATTTTGAACAATTGATTGCTGGAGGACAAACTATTTTCCCCTCAAAACAAATGTTTGATACAAGCGTTACGTTGCCGGGCATTCGCTTTGCGAACAATCGTTACTCTGTAGTTGCCTCGAACAATACCGGGTACACTCTTTTTACAAACACGGGCAAAAAGGTGCTTAGTAGGCGGACCACCGCAACCGCTTTTAATGTGAACGAAATCAACGGCACCATTAGTTTTCACGCTGATTATTCCAGCAACCTGCCAACTGTCAACATTACTTCCCTTAAGCCATTAAACGAATTTGAAGATCCTTCAATAAAATATTTTTCAGGTGTTGCTGAATACAAGGTTTCGTTCAAGTCGCCTGTGAAAATCAACTCGTCCGACTCTGTATTCTTATGCTTAGGTGATATAGAAGCAGCGGCAGAACTTTGGTTAAATGGGCAGCTTTTAGGTACGGTATGGTCGCCCACTCAGACCTTCGATGTTTCGAGATTGTTGAAGCCAACAAACCAACTCCAGGTAAAGGTAGCGACTACGTACCGCAACCGCATTCTTGGTGATCTAAGGGAAAGCGGCGAATTTAAAAATGGCTGGAGTTCTGTAGATGTGAAAGACAACCTGTCACAAGAAAAAATTCTGAAACCCTCTGGGTGGATGGGCCCTTTGCAGCTAATGATAATAAAGCAGCAGTAACGCAATCTCTAACGTATCTGGTAAATGTTACATATTCAAGCCGGTGTTTCAAGAGTGGACTGCAGATCACGAGGCCTATGCTACAAAACGAAAAAGCTCTCATTTTTCAAAACTTATACCCTCACGGCCTTGAAAAGGTTAGATTGCAAAGTAGAACGAGAGGAGGCACATGCTACCTTTTTGTTAAACAGCGTAAAAAGGTTTGATGATCGGATGTGGCATCATCACTTAGCCTATCTGAGTCTGTCAACTTTCAGAATTTTTTGTATCAACAGATTCCCATTAATCGATAATTTCAACCTTTCTTATTTCAATCAGGTATTATGAAAAAACCCTCTTTCTACTCAATAGTTGTTCTGTTTGTACTTAGCTTCCTCTCCTGCCAGTCATCTGATGGAAACGCGGGATATTTCAAGCAGAAGAGCTCTTTCAACGATTCAACTCGTGGCTTTACAGTTCAAAAACTGTATGAAGATTTCTCTAACCCCTGGGGTTTAGCGTGGCTTCCTGACGGTCGGCTGCTTGTAACCGAACGGGCAGG
>DASQNW010000495.1:0-10987 GCA_035644775.1 Chitinophagaceae bacterium
ATGTGTATGCTCCGCTGGCACACCGAATGGGCTTGTACAATTTGAAAACAGAGCTCGAAGATCTTTCAATGAAATACCTCGAGCCCGACACTTACAAAGAGATAGCCCGAAAGCTTGCAGAAACAAAACGTGAAAGAACAAGATACATCAACGAGTTTATCAAACCGCTGAAAGATAAACTTGACGAAAGCGGGTTCACGTTTGAAATATATGGTCGTCCAAAAAGTATCCACTCCATCTGGAACAAGATGAAGAAGAAAGGAGTGGCGTTTGAAGAAGTCTACGACTTATTTGCCATTCGTGTGATACTTGACTCCCGCCCGGAAAAAGAAAAAGAAGAATGCTGGAAGGTATATTCAATGATCACTGATGAATACATTCCCTCACCCGAGCGGCTGCGCGATTGGTTGAGTAATCCTAAGAGCAATGGCTATGAAGCACTACATACCACAGTGATGGGCCCCCAGGGAAAGTGGGTGGAAGTTCAGATACGTACGAAGCGGATGAATGAAATTGCGGAAAAAGGCCTCGCAGCCCATTGGAAATACAAGGAAGGTGCAAGCGATGAAAGCAGGTTTGATCAGTGGTTCAGCCAGATCCGGGAAGTGATATCGAGCCAGGATGTTGACTCTGTCGATTTTCTTCACGATTTCAAGCGCAGCTTTCTCGCGGAAGAAATATATGTGTATACACCAAAGGGCGATGTGAAGATGTTGCCTATTGGTGCCAGTGCACTTGATTTCGCTTTTTCTGTGCATAGCGAAGTGGGTTCGAAATGCATTGGCGCTAAAGTCAACCATAAACTTGTTCCCATCAGCCATAAGTTGCGGAGCGGAGATCAAATTGAGATCATCACCTCCAGTAAACAAAAGCCTACGGAAGACTGGCTGAACTTCGTAGTAACGGCAAAAGCACGTACCAAGATCAAGGATGCACTCAAAGAAGAAAAAAAGCTCATTGCCGATGAAGGGAAATACACCTTACAGCGAAAGTTTGAATCGATGGGTGCGGTGTTCAGTCCCGGCAATATCGAGGAGGTGATGCATTGGTATAAGCTCAATTCATTTCTTGATCTTTATTACAAAATATCAATAAAGGCTATCGATCTTAAGGAGCTGAAAGACTTCCGGGTCATAGGTGACAGAATTGAACCGCCGAGGGCTTTAAAAGAACCGCAGGAGGAGAAGCATGAATATGTAGCGCTGCCAAAAAAAGATGCCGAACTAATTATTTTTGGTGAAAGCAGCGACAAGATTATGTACCACCTGGCCAACTGCTGTAAACCAATACCAGGAGACGATGTTTTTGGTTTCGTAACAACCGGTAAAGGCTTAACCATTCACCGCACCAACTGTCCCAATGCTGCTAAGCTGCTTTCAAACTACGGCCATAGAATTGTAAAGACAAAGTGGGCAAAGAACAAGGAAATCTCTTTTCTTACAGGTTTGCGTATCGTAGGTATGGATGATGTGGGCATCATCAACAAAATCACGAACATTATAAGCGGGGATCTCCGCATCAATATTGCGGCCTTAACTATTGAATCAACGGAAGGGTTGTTTGATGGGTCTATTAAATTGTATGTGCACGACAAGGAAGAACTCGACGAGTTGGTTAAAAGGTTGATGAATCTGCAAGGAATTCACTCAGTGGATCGCTTCGACACTGAGCAACCTGTTTAGGGTGTTCTACGATAGGTCGCAAGTCGCTCAAGTTGCAATCAAAATCTTTTGTTTTTCTTGATCGGGAGAGTGCCGGGGCTAATTACCTGCTGTGTCAGGATCACTCATAGTTGGTATCTGCTACTTGCTTACTTTTGCCCGGTTAAAAAAGAATTATGGTTGATGTTATACTCGGTTTGCAGTGGGGTGACGAGGGTAAGGGGAAGATCGTTGATTATTTTGCAGCCAACTACGATGTCATAGCACGATTTCAAGGCGGCCCTAATGCAGGGCACACCTTATACGTGAATGACAAAAAAATAGTTCTACACCAGATTCCTTCTGGAGTGTTTCATCAACGAACCGTGAACCTCGTGGGCAACGGCGTGGTGTTAGACCCCGTGACCCTGAAACGGGAAGCCGACGCAGTGGCCGCCTTTGGTGTAGACCTGAAGAAGAACCTGTTTATTGCTGAACGCACCAACCTGATCATACCCACACACCGTGCACTGGACAAAGCTGCAGAACTGTCTAAGGGCAACGAAAAAATTGGATCTACGCTGAAAGGCATAGGCCCTGCCTACATGGACAAAACCGGAAGGAATGCATTGCGGGTAGGTGATCTGCTTCATAAAAGCTTCACAACTTCTTACATAAAGCTGCGGCTGAAACACCAGAAACTAATAGACAACTACAACTTTAATGAAGACATATCTGCATGGGAAGAAGAGTTCTTTGATGCCATTGAATTTCTTAGAGGCTTGAACATTGTAAATGGTGAGTACTTCATCAACGAACAGATTAGCCAAGGCAAGAAGGTGCTGGCAGAAGGAGCGCAGGGCAGTATGCTTGATATTGATTTTGGAACTTTTCCGTTTGTCACCTCCAGCAACACCATCTCTGCCGGTGTGTGCAACGGTCTTGGCGTGGCACCACAAAAGATTAAAGAAGTAATTGGCGTTTCTAAAGCATATTGCACCCGTGTTGGTGGCGGGCCGTTTCCAACAGAGCTGGAAGATGAAACAGGTGAGCAACTTCGAAAGACAGGAAACGAGTTCGGTGCCACAACGGGCCGACCACGACGCTGCGGGTGGATGGATATGGTTGCCCTCAAGTATGCCTGTATGATCAATGGCGTCACACAAATAGTAATGACAAAAGCAGACGTCTTAGACAAGTTTGAAAACCTGAATGTTTGCACATCTTATATTATTGATGGCAACGAATCGGAGAAGATACCATTTCAGATGACCTGGAACAAGATAGAGCCGCGATATAAAGAATTCAAAGGCTGGATGAAAGACATCTCAAACATCAGAAACGAAGATGAGTTGCCCCCGGAAATGAAGAACTACATCAAATTCATCAATGAAAACGTTGGTGCGCCGATTCGTTTTGTTTCTAATGGCCCTGGTCGTGATCAGATTGTGACAACGACGATGTAAGCTGAGGGAAAATTTCTTTTTTAAATTTGGCTAATTAAAAACTTCGAACAAATTTTACAGCGCAATCATTCTTTAATTATGGCAGTCTTAACTGTAGAAAATAAGTCAGATGAAAAATCTCTTTACGAGATTTTGATAGCACAGGCTAAAGGAAGATCGGCAAAAAAGAAAGCTGATGAAGAAGAGGTAGACAGCGATGATGAAGACGATGTTGCCTCGAAGAAATCAGGCAAGTCATCGGAGGCAGATGAAGAGGATGAAGAGGACGGAGTTGAAGAAGATGACAATTGGAACAAGGAAGAAGATGAGGAATGGGATCCGGATTTTGAGGAGTTTGATCTTCCGAAATCAACGGGAAAAAAAGCTGCCGGCAAAGGCGCTGATGACGATGACGATTTTAAAGTAGATGAAGAGTTTAAAGATCTTTTTGCTGACAGCAATAGTTTTGAGGACGATGAAGAGGATGATTTTTAATGCTTCAATAATTTACTTCTGCAACCATTTAGTTATCGCGTAACCGATCTGCAGGAAATACAATTGAAAATGTTGAACTGGGCAAAAAGGTTCAACATTTTTTGTTATCTGGATAACCAGCAATTTCAACAAGAACAGCAATTCGAATGTGTATTAGCTGTTCAGCCCAAAAGATTTATTGACGATACATCATCATTCTACAGCATCAACGATTTTGTGGAAGCTAACAACACCTGGTGTTTTGGTCATCTTTCCTACGACTTAAAGAATGTACTGCACCAGCTGAAGCATCGCGTTGAAACCAACATACATTTCCCTCTTTACTATTTCTTCGAGCCTGAACATTTGATTTTTATCCGCGGAAACACTTTGGAAATACATTCTCCGAATTCAGAAGAAATCTTGGAGCAGGTATTAGAAACTCACGTTAACAATCGCGAACGGATTAAAGCTGTTGAATTGCAACAACGGTTTACAAAAGATGAATACAAGAGCGTGGTTGCACAGTTGCAACAACATATTTTAAAGGGCGATTGCTATGAAATAAATTTTTGCCAGGAGTTTTTTGCCGATGACACGCAGATCGATCCATTTGCTGTCTTTTCAAGACTTCTTGCAGTTTCGCCGACTCCGTATTCTGCCCTCTACCGCCTGCACGATAAATTTCTAATCTGTGCCAGCCCGGAGCGCTACATTAGAAAAGCAGGTAGGAAGGTTTTTTCACAGCCGATGAAGGGTACTGCTCCGAGAGACACTGCCAATGCTGAGAATGATAGAAAATTAAAGGAACAATTGCAGCATAGTTCTAAAGAGCGTGCAGAGAACATTATGGTTGTTGACCTTGTGCGCAACGATCTTTCAAAAATTTGCCAGGAAGCGACTGTAACGGTAGAGGAATTATGTGGTGTTTATTCATTTGCACAAGTACATCAGATGATTTCTACAGTGACAGGCCTACTGGAGGATAAGATTTCTTTTGCCGAAATTATCGAAGCCACTTTTCCGATGGGTTCTATGACGGGTGCTCCAAAACACAGAGTGATGCAGCTGGTGGAGCAGTATGAGAAAACACCAAGAGGTTTATTCTCGGGTTCTGTGGGCTATATCGACGACACGAAAAATTTTGATTTTAATGTAGTGATCCGGAGTATTCTTGTAAATACTGCCAGCGAGTACCTTTCCTTTTCTGTCGGTTCTGGTATCACCTTCTATAGCGATGCAGAAAAAGAATGGGAAGAATGCCTGCTCAAAGCGGCGGCTATAAAAAAAGTGCTGACACTTTAGTCCAGCACTTAATAAATTCGAAACCTTTAGCGGCCATCCATCGCCAGCAACAGCTTAATCGATTGCTCTAGTATTTGTGGTCGATTGGCCTGGAACAACAACAATTTGTCGGCAGGTAATTTTAAATCAACGCTGTTGTTAGCTGCCAGGTATTTATCAAATCCTGGATTCAGCTTGTTGAATTCCGTAGTCGTCATTTGAAGGTGCTGAGCTATTGCGATTGAATTATACTTGCCACTGATGCTGAGCACACTCAATTCAGCATTTACTTCCGGTGCGGTGTTTTGGCTTTCCTGGAGTTCATTAGCCTCCTTCTTTGTTACCGTGGTAATTCCACCTTCACCTTCCATTATGTAGTGCGTAGCTATAAACTTTTTAACGTGCTTGCGTGATTCTGCAGGAAGATAGTTTTGAAGGTGCCAAAAATTCCGGCTGCCGCTTCTGCGGATTGCCGAGTTAACTGCACCCGGGCCACCATTATAAGCGGCAATAACCAGCAGCCAATCACCGTAAAGACTATAGAGCTGCGATAGGTACTTGGCAGCAGCTTTGGTGCTCTTGCGGAGGTCTGTGCGTTCATCTACTGACCCTGATACACGCAGGCCCAGATTTCGGGCTGTAGCGGGCATGAATTGCCAGGGACCAACAGCGCCGGCCCATGAAACGGCATATGACTTAAGTTCGGATTCAATCACTGACAGGTACTTAAGCTCATCGGGAAGACCATATTGCATTAAGATGCGGTCCATCAGCTCGAAATGCGGACGTCCCCAGCCCTTCATTTTATTCAGGCTCTCACTAAATTTTCGAACGTAATCCTGAACAAAGGAAATTGCCATCGGGTTCAAACGGGCCCCACTTAATCCTTTGGCTGCCGTGTTGGTGATGAACAAGTTTTTGAAACCATCTTTTGGATCGGAAATTGTGTCGGTTTTTGCGGAATCAGTGCGGATAGAGTCTGATTCTGATTTCGACGTGCTGCCTGCAGCGTAATCTTTCAAAGAAAAGCTAACCATGCTCATGGTCAACAATAAAAGTTTTGTCATTCACTCTTTTTTAGGAGATGAGCCAAATCACACTGATACCAATACTCACCTTTATTGTTGCATCATTTGATGCGAAAAGCGGAGCAAAGATAGCTCATTGAAGCGACTTGACATGAGTTGAACCCCAAAGGGAACGCTAGAGGAATGTTTAAAAAGGGGTAAGCTCAGCGCTGGCACACCTGTTAGATTTGCAAAAACCGTGAAGATATCTCCCATATACATCGCCAGGGGATCGCTTGTTTTTTCGCCTGCTTTATAAGCAGTAGTTGGTGAATTGGGAGCAATTATAATGTCATAGTTCTTGAAAACTTGAGCGGTATGACCCATCAGTAGTCTCCTCACTTGTTGCGCCTTAGTAAAGTATGCATCATAATACCCGGCACTAAGCACAAAGCTCCCCAACATAATCCGACGCTTTACTTCCTTACCAAATCCTTCAGACCGGTTGGTTTTATAAAATTCTCTTAAACCAATTTTTTGCTGGTTTGCAGCATGACCATATCGAACCCCATCGAACCGGGCAAGGTTTGATGACGCTTCTGCTGTGGTTAAAACATAATACGATGGAACAATATACTCTGTAAGGCTGAAATCGACCGGTTCAACCGAGTGACCCGCATCTTTTAAGAATACAATGAACCGCTGCAGCTGTTCTGCTATTTCCGGGTCAATTGAAGGGTGTTCTACCCACTGAGGAAAGTAGGCGATCCGGAATTTATCTCTCGTCCCATTTAGCTGCGTGTACGATTCAACCGGGGTGGTGGAGGCTGTGCTGTCGTAGTCATCTGCGCCTGCTATCACCTGCAGGATAGTTGCAATATCTTTTACATTGCTAGCCAGTATGCCGATTTGGTCAAAGGAAGAAGCATAGGCAATCAGGCCGTGGCGGGATATCCTCCCATAGCTTGGCTTAAACCCAATGGTTCCGCAAAAATCTGCAGGCAACCGAACAGATCCGCCTGTGTCGCTGCCAAGTGACGCCATGCACAGACCTGCTTTAACAGCTACGGCGCTTCCGCCCGAAGATCCCCCCGGCACCAACGTAGCATCCAACGGGTGGCGAACAGGACCAAAAGCAGAGTTCTCATTAGTGGACCCCATGCCGAACTCGTCGCAGTTTTGCCTTCCGATGATAATAGCACCGGCATCTACAAGGCGCTCCACCGCAGTAGCAGAATATGAGGAAGTAAAGCCATTAAGTATTTTGGATGAAGCGCTGACGTTGTGATTCTTGAAACAAATCAGATCTTTTATTCCAATGACTACCCCATGCAGCGCACCCCACGCGTCAGGATCTTGGTGCTGCAATTCGCTGGCTCTTTGTAGCGCCTGGCGATCGAAAACTTCAATGAAGGCATTTAGGGATTTGCTCTCTTCTATTGCTTTTAAGTAGTGCCGTACTGCGGCAGTGCAGGTTACAGCACCCTCTTTCAATTGGGCATGATATTGCTCAATAGAATCAAAAGAAAACAAAACAGGAAATTAGCAGTTAACTATTCGACTGAAATCATGAAGGAGTGCTGGTACTTGCATTTGTAGGCGTACGATGCTCGTTTTCATTGATACCTTCCTCTATTTCTTTACGCACATTGCTCTTAGCATCATTAAACTCGCGAATGCCTTTTCCTAAACCACGCATCAACTCAGGAATTTTGCGGCCACCGAATAGTAAAAGAACCACTAAAAGGATGAGCAGAATTTCATTCCAACCAAGGCTCATAAAAATGTTTTTAAATTATTGAATAAAACAAAGGTATCTGAAAATGATCAGCCAGATACTAAACTATCGTTTTTTAAGAAAAAAGCGGAAGAACACTTCCGCTTCAATATACGACAAATAAGGTTAGGCGGTTTCGACAACTGCTCTTTTCTTCTCCTTAATTCTTGAGCTCTTGCCACTACGTGAACGCTGGTAAAACAACTTAGCTCTGCGAACACGGCCGCTTTTGTTTAGCTCTATGGACTCGATGTTGGGTGAAAAAAACGGGAAAAGTCTTTCTACACCTATACCATCGGATATCTTTCTAACTGTGAAAGTAGCTGTAGCGCCTTCGCCTTGCTTTTTAATCACGTCGCCTTTGAAGGACTGGATTCTTTCCTTAGTTCCTTCTATAATCCTGTAGTTTACGGTTATGTTATCACCAGCTTTGAAAGGAGGGAAGTCTTTTCTTCCGGTTAATTGCTGATGAACATATGCTATGGCGGAGTTCATACTAGAAAATTTAAGGCGGCAAAGTTAAGGAGAAAACCTCGATAGTGGAAATCAATTGTTCAACCGCAGGTGCCAGACCACCTAAGTAGCACCTTGAGCCTCCTCTAAATGTGCAATTCCAAGGGTGCAAACTAAATCAATGTGCAATTTTGCCATCTGCACATTCACAGATCTGCACATCTGCATCGTCGATGATGTTGTTAGCGTGCTACGTTCACTGCCCTTTTTTCTCGTATCACCGTTACCTTGATTTGCCCTGGAAACGTCATTTCCGTTTGAATTTTCTGAGCGATTTCAAAGGAAAGCCTTTCACTGTCACTATCGGTTACCTTATCTGCTTCAACAATCACCCTCAGCTCCCGGCCTGCCTGGATGGCGTAGGCTTTTTCCACACCATTGTACGCCTGAGCCAGGTTCTCAAGGTCTTTAATGCGCTGCAGGTACTGCTGCATAATCTCACGCCTTGCACCGGGCCGGGCTCCGCTGATAGAATCACAAGCCTGCACAATAGGTGAGATCACATATTGCATTTCCATTTCATCGTGGTGTGCACCAATAGCATTTACGATGGCCGGGTTTTCACCATATTTCTCCGCCAGCTTCGCACCGAGCAAGGCATGGCTTAATTCAGTTTCTTCATCGGGAACTTTGCCAATGTCGTGAAGCAATCCCGCTCTCTTGGCAAGCTTGGGGTTCAGGCCCAGCTCAGACGCCATGATCGAGCAGAGATTAGCCACTTCGCGGCTGTGCATCAGCAGGTTTTGTCCGTAAGATGAACGGAAACGCATTTTCCCTACGATCCTTACCAGCTCTTTATGGAGTCCATGAATGCCCAACTCAATTACTGTTCGTTCGCCGATTTCCATCACCTGCTCCTCCAGCTGTCTCCTCGTTTTTTCTACCACTTCCTCAATTCTGGCCGGGTGTATACGTCCGTCTGTTACAAGCCTTTGCAGGCTTAGACGGGCAATTTCCCTGCGGAGTGGGTCAAAGCAGGAAAGCAGGATTGCCTCGGGTGTATCATCAACAATCAGGTCCACCCCGGTAGCTGCTTCAATAGCCCGGATGTTTCGGCCTTCCCGCCCAATAATTTGACCTTTGATTTCGTCACTTTCGAGGTTGAAGACCGTGATGGCATTTTCTATAGCCTGTTCCGCCGCTGTTCTTTGAATACTTTGGATTACGATTTTACGAGCCTCTTTGTTGGCCTTCTGCTTTGCATCGTCAATAATTTCCTGCTGCAATGCCAAAGCACGGGAATGTGCCTCTTGTTTTAAGCCTTCCACCAGTTGTGCTTTAGCTTCTTCAGCCGTCAACCCTGATATTTTTTCTAATCGCCTGTTGTGCTCTTCCTGGTGTTTGTCGAGCTCTGACTGCTTTTGTGCAAGCAGCTCAATCTGTTTATTCAGGTTTTGGCGGATGACGTCGTTTTCTTTTATCTGCTTTTCCAGCTGATCATTTTTCTGGTTGAGCGATGTTTCTTTTTGGCGGATGCGGTTTTCACTTTCACCCACTTTACGGCTTCTCTCCAGAACCTCTCTTTCGTGTTCCGCTTTTAGTTGAACGAATTTCTCCTTGGCCGCCAGTTCTTTTTCTTTTCGAACGGTTTCGGCTCTTAGTTCTGCTTCTTTGATTAGATTTTGGGCATGTAAGTCAGCTTCCTCAACTTTTCTGCGGGTGTCCTTTGCGAAGATGAATTTACCCGCTACTATTCCTACAACAAGGGCTGCAATCGCTATAATTATATAGAGGATGTTTGGGTCCATGAATCAGTGTTTTGAAAAAAGGGTTGATATGTTTTGTAAAAATGTTCATCCTATTAAATAGGTAGGTTGGCGAAGATACAAAACCGTAATCATTGGTGAACGTTAAACAGAACTGCCGAAACACCCGCAATATCTACTGTAAAAATGGGAATGAAGTGGGATGCGGGATTGCTAGTTTGCATCCTCGAGTGCGGCATCAATTGCCTTTTCTAAGGTTTGCAGCCGGCTGCTAACATGATCGAGGTTCACTTGGTTGGAGATAGATGCATTCTGCTCTGTGGCAAACCATACCAGCACCATTGCTATGTAGTCTTGCATGTCTTTGCCCGCAAAATGAGTTTTGAACTCAATCAGTTTATCGTTGATGGTTTTGACGGTTTTACGAACCACCTCTTCGTCTTTTGGCTGAATGCGTACGCGGTAGTTTCTGTCGCCGATTAATAGGTTGAGGGGAATTAGTTCGTCTTTCATAATGCTATAAACTGATCATCCGGTCATTCGGACTTCACTGCCCGAGAAAAGCAATGCACCGATCAATTTCTTTTATGTATTGATTAATTTTTCGTTCAAAGCCTTTTTTGTCTTTTTCCGACATCTCTCCAAGAGACATTTTAAGTACGTCCACTTGCTGGAGCAGCGCGTCTAATTGCTGCTGATTTGCCGATTCTTTGTGCTTGCTGGCCTCCAGTTCTGCACGCAGACGATCGTTCTCTTTTCTAAGCCTTGCCTGTTGACGAAGCAATTGCTGCAATTTCTCATTAATGCTATTGAACTGCTTATCTACTGACATTTACTTTCGGATTTCAGCCCCGAGCTCTGTTTCAAAAGACGTCATGATCTTATTCATCCAACTGTCAATTTCTTTATCTGTCAATGTTTTTTCTTCGTCGAGGAATGTAAAATTGATGGCCATAGACTTTTTATCCTTACCTAACTTCTCACTTTCAAAAACATCAAAAAGCTTTACTTCCTGCAACTTTGGTAAGCCAATCATTTCCACCTGGCTGGTAATGTCGGAGTATTTCATTGCCTTAGGCACCACAATAGCCAGATCTCTTTCTACAGTAGGGAATCTTGCCACCTCTTTAAACCGGAGCAC
>DASQNW010000496.1:0-18989 GCA_035644775.1 Chitinophagaceae bacterium
AGTGTCCTCGAATAGGTATAGGTAATCCATCCATTTAATTTACCTGTAGTTTTCTTTAGCAGCAGTTCTGCCCCGTAAGCCTTCCCTTCTGTACCCATCACATCTGTTTCCAGGTGATGATTTAACGTCAACCGTGCCCCGCTCTTGTAATCCAGGTAATTTCTTATTCTTTTATAATAAAGTTCAACAGAAGTTTCTATTTGGTTTGACTTGAAGTTCTTGTACAAGCCTATGGAGAATTGGTACCCATCCTGGGGCTTGATATGCGTGTCACTGAGCTTCCAAACATCGGTAGGGGCAATGGCAGTGGTGTTGGAGATCATGTGGATATATTGGCGGAGCGAGTTGAAACTAGCCTTGACCGAAGTGCTATCAGAGAATGCATATCGTGCCGACAATCGGTACTCCGGCTTGTGGTAAGTGACAATGGCCTTTCCGGCACCAAAGCTTGTGGTATCAACAATAGTAATGTCTTGCTTTGGCAAACCTGGCACGTATCGGTATACATCACGCGGTCCAAGGTAGTTGTAAAAAGAATATCGAATTCCTGCATTCACGGAAAAGCGCTTGTTAAAACTAATGCGGTCGCCAAAGTAAATGGCGCTCTCTAACGCCTGTTCCTTTTGTAGCACATCCGGAATAATGAGCGACGCACCTCCTTTAGGTGTGTAAGAGCCTGGTTCAACATTATAGTGTATGGCATTCAGTCCAAAGTTGAAGTGATGGGTATTTGCAAGCGAATATTGGAAATCGATCCTGAATGCTTTTTGCCGAATACTAAACTTCATGTCAAAACCTGTCAGCAGGTTTTCGTTACCGAAAATGTTGTAATCATATTCGTCAGCAGCCACCGTAAATGAACTATGAAAGCGATTATTGAAGATGTGCTTCCATTTGAGATTCACGTTCCTGTTACCATATTGATAAGTGGTGTCTTTGTTAAAGCGAAATTGATCATTACTGGTATATGCAGTTATCGCTAGCGAGTTTTTGTCATTTATGGCATGTTGCAGATGTGCATCAATATCATAGAAAGAAGCCTTGCTATTCCTGTAAGCTGCCTCGGGTATATTCTTTAAAAGCCAATTTGAGTACGTCGTGCGGCCACCAACAACAAACGTTGCTTTATCTTTCTTAATAGGCCCTTCTATCATCAGTTTGCTCGTCAGCAGACCCACGCCTGCTATGCCCTGTATCTTCTTGCTATTACCTTCTTTCGCCGTCACCTCTAACACTGAGGATAGCCTGCCTCCATATTTTTCCGGAATTCCACTTTTATAGAGTTCCACACCCTTTACTACATCGGGATTGAATGCAGTGAAAAAACCGAATAAATGAGCAGGATTATAAATCGTGGCTTCATTAAATAAAATCAGGTTTTGGTCTGCGGCACCTCCTCGCACATTGAAGCCGGTGCTCGCTTCACCAACGGACAACACACCTGGTAAGGTAAGTACGGCTCTAAGAATATCTGTTTCTCCCAACAAGGCGGGTATCTGGCGTATTGCAGCACTGCTCAACCGGTTCACTCCAGTGAGCGTGCTTCCCACATTGGAGTTTCTGTCGGCGTGAACGATCACTGCCCGCAAAGACATAATCTGCTCTTCGAGTTCAACGTTGAGGCTCCCATCAGAGTGCAAGGAAATCTGCCGCCTGGCTTCTTTCATTCCTGTGCCGGTAAAATGAAGTGTGTGCTGACCGGGAAGCAGGCGGATTGTATAATACCCTGATTGGTCAGTAACAGCCCCAACCGATGTAGTGTCTGCAAAGACAGAAGCACCAATAATGCCTTCGCCACTTTTTGCATCTCTCACATACCCCGTTATTATGGCTCTCCTGCCTCTTTGCCCATTTGCTCTGTCACCGATAGCTATAAGCTTGTTTGCTTGCGAAACACTACCAGCAGGTTTTTGTTTTGTTCCAAAGTAATCTGGTATCTCTGCCAGCCGGGAGCTATCTGCTTTACCTGTTCTTACAAAAAAATCAGAAGGTAAGCCTTGTACTTGAAAGTTCCTGGTGATGAAGACGTTGCTATCCGCATCCACAAAGTACTTGAGGCCGGTTTTTGACAACACCTGCGACAGTACTTCTCCAATTGTTTTTTGATGATAATTTGCTGTCACCCAAATTGAATCAACCGCAGCAGGATCATAAAAGAAGTGGTATGTCGATTCTGCCTCTATTGTTGCTACAAAGTCGCGGAAAGCAACTGCTTTATGGTTACCCGAAAGTAATTTCTTCTCTTGTGCTGCCACATATGTGTTTGCACCAGCCACCAGGCAGCAGATGAACAGAAGTTGTAAACAGGTCCTCTTCATGCATTTATTTTACCTGGTGTAAGAACAATACCGTTTTCAGGATAAGGTTCTCTGCGTCTCGTTTAAAGCTCAATTTATTGTCTCTCCAAAATTCCTTCAGCTGCTTTTTATTTGCGGCCAACGCATCAATCAAAGACGCTTCATCCCGAATCAAAAATGAGTTGTCACCGCTCATGATGAAAAAACTATTGGCTTCTTTAAAAATGAGCGGATCCGCAGGATTAAACTGCCGCTGCAAATGTTTGTCGCGTTTTGCCAACAGCCGTGTGGGACCTTCTAAAAGAACCTGGTAAAAACCTTTTTGGTTTAGATCACCGGTACTACTGCTAATCCACACAAAATACTGGTCTCCAACACTAAAGGCGGAAATCAAATTTTTATTTAGTACAATCTTAGTCAGATCAGGTGCCTTTACAATTACCTCCCCTTGCACGGCTTCGTACTGTAGTGGAACATTGAAATAAGTAACATCATCGTAGCGAACGGTGCCAACAAGAAAACTGTCTGACTTAAAGTATGGGTGACCGATGGATCTTGGATACGTCCAAACATATTCCGGCCCATTATAAAGGAGAATTTGCGGCGACATTGCTGCCTCATACACCTGGTAAACTCTTCTCGCAGCGGAGTCGTTACTCGCCTGGCAAAGCAATGTTGAGGGTAACGTTGATATTGTTAGCAGAACAAGAAAGTGCCGTTGGAGCATTTAAAAAGTTGCGGCCTCAATTTAGTAAATAAAGACAAGCAGCATCATTGACTACTGAATGGCGAGTATCGCTGCATTGAGACAAGGCTTTTTGTATGCAACGGTTTGAGTTGTGTTTTCACGTGTTTCAGTTCAAAAAAAGTATTCATGCGCAGAAACAACAGTAACAGTGCAGAAGTGGCAATGCTTGTTTCATGTATGAAGCCCCTGTTCCGCTAATTTTGGTCAGGTGGATAGGCTGTGGACGAAATTAAATAGATCTACCAGCCAATTTCAACCTCGCTGTTTTCAAAAAGTTTTGCTGCCTGCAAGAAAAACCATAGAACTTTTTTCGACGAAGACGGTAGTTTTCCCGACCATTCATGCTTCTGAAACTGTGAGCAGAATTCACCCAAATGCAGCAGCGAAACTGCATTTGCAATTGCAAAATGTTTAAGAAAAAAACTTCCGTTTTCACTAAACTTTTTGCAGGAGTTTTTTATTTTTATAACACACCTTTACAACAAGCCACGTAATATTCCTTTATCTATTACCGTTTAAAAATCCAGTATGTTAAGCCTATTCCACCTATTCACCTTTGTGTTCATGCTACTTACTGTTCCGGCAGTTCCGGAACCGAAAGCCAGTTCCATATCAACAGTTTTCCGGCCAGGCCATTCAATTGAGGAGACGGAAGATTACATTCCCTGGTATGGTTCGCGACGATTGGACTGGGAAGATTTTCGTTGTGAGCCCAAACGTAATTCAGACGCAGTAGCCTTAACCAGCACTGCGTTGGGGATTTCCTATAAAATGGGAAACCATGGCTTGAGTTATGAAATAACATGCAGCTTCTCAAAAGTGAAATCTTGGGGACTGTTGAAGACATCCTACATTCTTGCGCACGAGCAGGGCCATTTTGATATCACTGAAATTTTTGCACGCAAGCTTCACAGAGAACTTCTTAAATATAAATTCAGCAGAAGAACTTTCAGGCAGGATGTAAATCTTATCTACGACCGGGTAGTTAAGGAAAAAGAAGCTTTCCAGGAGGCTTATGATGGGCAAACTGACCATAGCCGCAATAAAAAACTGCAACAAGAGTGGCTTGAAAGAATTGACCGCATTTTAGAAGATACTGCGCCGTATGCGAACTATCCCTAAGATCTAACGGCAGTTGCTACCAACCGTCACCGTCCAGCACATTGCCAATGCCACCGAGGATGCCACCTTCTTCCTTGCGTCCGCCAACCCTTCCATATTGAAGTATGCGACTGGCAAGGCGGCTTACAGGTAAGGTTTGTATCCATGCGACGCCAGGACCACGAAGAGTGGCGAAAAATAGACCTTCGCCACCAAAGAAAGTGTTCTTAATGCCTCCTACGAATTGAATATCATAATCAACAGAGGGCGTGAAGGCTACGAGGCAGCCCGTGTCTACTTTCACCAACTCGCCTGGCTTCAGTTCCTTTTCAATGATATGTCCACCTGCATGAACAAAGGCTAACCCGTTGCCTTCTAATTTCTGCATGATGAAACCCTCGCCACCAAAAAGTCCGGTACCGAGCTTTCGCTGGAATTCTATACCTACACTCACACCTTTAGCGGCACATAAAAAAGCATCTTTTTGACAGATCATCTTACCACCCAACTGCATCAAGTTGAGCGGAATAACTTTACCTGGATAAGGAGAGGCAAAGCTCACTCTGCGCTTTCCATGACCCACGTTTGTAAAGGCTGTCATAAACAGGCTCTCGCCAGTCAGCAGCCGTTTTCCGGCACCCAATAGCTTTCCTAAAACACCTTTTTGCTGACTACTTCCGTCACCGAAAATGGTTTGCATTTGAATTCCCTCGTCCATCATCATAAATGCGCCACTTTCGGCAATTGCTGTTTCCTCAGGATCCAGCTCAATCTCTACACATTGCATTTCTTCACCGAGAATCTTATAGTCAATCTCATGGGTCTGTTGCGTGTAAGCACTCATGCAAAAAAATTTCTTCTAAGGTAAATAAAGATGAATATTAGAATTACGGCCACAACAATTCGAGCCGTAAAATCTATGGATAGTTTCGAGATACGTCTACTTTCTCAAGAGTTGCTGGGCAGTAATCTTGGACAGTTCTACTTTCGGGGTGCCGTTTTCATTAGTTAGATTTACCTCTACCCGAACTGCTTTCAAGCCGCTGATGCCCTGTGTATCTTCCAGTTCTACATGTTCCACATTGTCAGTCAACAGATGTTCGCTTTGTAGGTACTCAATGTACTCGAGATATTCGGCAAGCTCTTTTTGCTGAGAGTATACAACAGCCACTTTGCCGGGTTGCGTTAGCCGCTCTTCGCTGTCTTTCAGGTGCACCTTGTCAATTCTCTTTTTTATGATTTCATAACGAATATTATAGGCGCCGTCTACATCAAACTTGCGCTCCTTCCGTCGAAAACTAATGCTTAATGGAATAGAGTGCGCTAGTATCAGTTGTGTTGTTTGCAGAGGAAGGCTTAGCCGCTTTTCCAGCGCATTGGTAAGTCTGGCTGCTTTTGCAAGCATTGTTATTTGCCACAACTTCAGGTTCTTTACATAGATGTCGTCAAACTTGTAATAAGGTGCCAACGACTGACCCACATAAATATTGAACTCGATTCCATCTGTTATGTAGCGTTCAAAATAGTGTGGGAAGATGTGCTGAACACTTTTTTGTTCCTGGTCGATGAACCTGTCCAAAACATCGTTGATCCGCGTGATGCTTTCCTCATACTCTTTTCTATGCTGATACAATATATTCCGCTGTGGATCCAGCTTCGAGAAATATTCCTCCACTATTTTGTTCAACTCTGGCTTTACCAGCTTCAGGTGTTTGAACAGGGAGTCGATGTCAAGTTGCAAAAAATCGTAGATCTGTAATTCATCATCAGACAGAAGATTGTCGCTGGTAGAAGCAATGTATTTATCAATCTTATATTTTACTTCTTTCAGTAAGGGGAAATGGTGAATGCGTGAAGTTTTTTCTAGTACGTCCCGCGCCATCGTCAATTGCTCCAGCAAGTCGAGCTGTATGGCATTATTACGTTCAACAGACGAATTGCGAACATCAATAGCACCGTATAGGGGGTACACGTTTTCGAAAGTGATGGACGGCATCTTAGCCGCATCATGCACTTGCCTGTTCTGCAGGTAATTGAAAGCCGCTTCAGTAAATTTCCACTCTACAGCCGGCTGAATAGCTGTAAAGTGCTCCTTTATGGTTTTGTCAATCTGTAGCTCAAGGTTTTCATTCGTCTTTTCCAACGCAAGTGAAAACAGTTGGGTTGCACTCTGAAGCTTTGCCAGGTGCTGAAACTTCAACTTGGCAGCATCACTGCTTGTTATTTCAAGCAAGCCAATTAAATCACCGTCATCGCACTTGAGGGGACATATGATGAGGCTTTTTGCACCCTGCTCAAAATAATATTTCACCAGCTCATTCTGACTACTGTTGGTTTCATTGAGCGATTGAAACAACAAAGGCTGGTCATTAGTTTTAAAGATTTGCTGGCAAAAAGATATGATCCGCTGCCGATTAGCGGCGGCATCCTGGTGCCGGAACAGCAAACTGTTGGTGTGATACGACTCCGCATACAGGTAGATGTCGTTCATGGTAAAAAATGGGGTTATCCCCACTTCAATATCTTTCAATCCAATCAACGTTTGCACATGCGGCTGCAGATCAGCGTAAACTGTTACATCAGATGAGGCATTGATATTGAGCAGCGCATCTTTTATTTCAGCGATAATCTGTTCAGAAGTAACATCAACAACATCCACAACTATTACACCTTCAAACTGAAAATGCTCTAGGGGAAATACTTCTTTCAGTTCGTCAACATCCAACATTCGTTGCGGTGAAAAATTGACCGGCAACGAAAAATCTTTATCAATGAGCCTGGCATTTACAAACTGCGCATTTAAATTCAACTCCAGGTATTTTACCATACCTGTTTCTTCGTCGGTAAAAGGATGAATGGAAGATGCAGTTACCGGCGCCGAAAACGAATAAAATTTCTTCAAAATGATATTGTATGCGAGGCTTAGGGAAGCCCGGGCAATACTGATATTAGTTTCTTTGTGCGGTATTATTATTTCATCAGAACCGTCCTTCAAAAACAGCTCTTTGAATTTGGGTGAGGCGAAGACTGTTTCCGAATGAAACGGATAGGAAATTGCATAAATACCCTGGTTTGCACTGGTGGATGGCGGAAATATGGTTGACAACAATGCCTCTACGATCTCGGAATGTTGATGTAAAACGGAGATGTCCTGTACGGGCTCTAATAATTCAGGGATTGCTTGCACCTCTTTAATAAGGCTATCGTAAAGCTTTCGGGCTCCAGGCTTGTCTTCTGCAACCATCTTCTTTAACTCTGAGACGAGAGGTTGCAGCGACAACAGGCTGTTGATATGGTTCTTTTTGTCAGTTGCTTTCATTTCGTAGGGACAATTTGTTTGAAGATTCTAAATACATTAAAACAACCTCTGAGCCAAAAAAAACCTCCACCCGTTGAGCAGGTACTAAGGTCATCTAAACCGTGACCGAGGGTGTTCTCTCGTTTTCTTTTCTACAATTTTTTAAAAAATAGTGACAAACCGGCTTTAAACCACAGTTTTCGCAATGGGGTTTCCGTGCCGTGCATACATAACGGCCATGGAGTATCAACCAATGATGGAATTTGAATACCAGCTCTTTGGGAACATATCTTATCAGCTGGAGCTCAGTAGCTAACGGCGTTTTTGCCTTTATCGTTAGCCCAATTCGTGCAGAAACCCTGAAAACATGTGTATCCACCGCCAGGTTGGGCTGATGGTCGACAACGGACGTAATAACATTAGCAGTTTTTCGGCCTACACCCGGTAGTTGTACCAATTCTTCCACACTCATCGGTATTTCACCATTAAAGCGAGCTTGCACCATTTTAGCCATCCCGATCAGGTGACGAGTTTTGTTGCCTGGAAAAGAAATGCTCTTGATTATATTAAAAAGGTCTTCGTACTCGGCCTGGGCCAGGTCATGGACAGTCGGATAACGATCGAACAAAAGGGGCGTGGTCATATTCACCCGCTTGTCCGTACATTGGGCGGAAAGAATTACTGCTACTAAAAGCTGATAAGTATTTTGAAAATGAAGCTCTGTTTCAGCTTCCGGCCTGGCGAGTTTGAAGTAATCAATAACAAATTGAAAGCGCTGCTTTCTTGTCATACCTGCACAATTAAGAGACTACTTCGGAGTGTTAATCGTCTCCTCTTTGGCAGCGTATTTTAAAACGTTCAAAATAATTTCGGTGCGAGGTGATTCAGTGATTGAATTCAACCGTTCCATAGATGTTTTAAGCACGGAAAGTTTTTCCCTAAGGGTCCAGTCTTTCTGAAGTGCTTCATTTATGTCAGCAGTAGTTTGGCTCGAAGTTTCTTTATACAGATAAGATATAAGATCCTCCGGTGAGAATTGGTGCATAATAGAATGTTGGTAAGCGTCCTAAAAAATAATTCGTCCGTTCTTTAAACGGCAAACCAATCCTGATATTGTGTATATCACTGTTTTTGTAAATCCTGTATAATGAAAAGATCCTCATTGTCCCTCTTCATCAGGTATTTTTCCCGTGCATATTTTTCAATCACGGCAGGATCGGACTTTAGTTCTTCAGAGGTTTTTCGCTCGATTGTGATCTGCTCTTTGTAGTACTGCTTACTAGCTTGCAGCTCTTTGAGTTCTCGCCTGCGTTCTGCCTGTGTCAGCAGATCATTCCTGTCAAAGAAAAGCATCCATAGCACGAATGCTGCTGCTGTTAAGAAGAATTTGTTTTTAATATATGCCGGTATGCGAGGCAAAGACTTCATGTTGTGGAGGTGTTTTACGAAAATAAGAAACTTAATCGTTTGCTGCTACTGTTATCTACCATGAGAAGTATCTGAGCTGACGATCATCTGTATTAAGATCTCTTTTTTTTCTGGCCATTCATCTGAAATAATGCTATATAAAACAGTATGCCTTGTCGAGCCATCTGCCTGATAGCTATGCTTTCTCAACACGCCTTCCTTCACGGCACCAATCTTTTCTACTGCCCTTTGGGAACGTGTATTTACATGCGCTACATGAAAACCGACGCGATTGAAGTTAAGGACTTCGAAAGCATACTGTAGCAGCAGCAGCTTGCATTCTTTATTGTACACTTTGCCCCATACATCCGGAATATACCAGGTGTAGCCAATATCCACTCTTTTGTGTTTTTCATCGAGCCCATAATAACGAGTCATACCAATAACAGCATCATCACTGCTTCTGAAGATCACGAAAGTCTTCTGCAAACCAACGCCAAAAATCCCTTCACCTTGAGAACTTAGCGCCACCCCTACGTATCTTTCGAACTGCGCATCGAAAGTTTCATTCACTACCAAACTCTTTGTGAATTCCCATAACCGGGCATCTCTCGCCAGTTGCTTTAGTACTGGCACGTGTTGTTCTTGCAGCTCCTTAAGATAAACGAAACGGCCGCAAAGTTTAGTGGAATCAATATGCATATGAAAAAACCGCCTTTCGGCGGCTTCGTTTTATTTTCCAAACTTCAACTGTACTGATGGATAATAGGCCGAGCTGCCAAGCTGTTCTTCAATGCGAATCAGCTGATTGTATTTGGCCATACGGTCGGTTCTACTTGCAGATCCTGTTTTGATCTGACCACAATTCAATGCCACTGCAAGATCAGCTATGGTGGTATCTTCTGTTTCGCCACTCCTATGGCTCATGATTGTATTATAACCGGCGTGTTGAGCCATAGTTACGGCGTTGATGGTTTCTGTAACTGTTCCTATCTGGTTAACTTTCACGAGCAGGCCATTCGCTATGCTTTTATCGATCCCTTGTTTTAGACGATTCACATTCGTAACGAACAGATCGTCACCCACCAGCTGCACTTTATTGCCTACAGATTCTGTAAGCATTTTCCAGCCATCCCAATCATCTTCCGCCATACCATCTTCTATTGAAATGATCGGATACTGTGCTACCCAGCTCGTCCAGTATTTTACGAGTTCCTCACTTGTCATGGTCTTGCCATCACTTTTATGAAATACATATTTCCCATCTCGGTACAGTTCGCTGTTGGCAGCATCCATAGCAATATATACTTGCGAACCCGCTTTATACCCCGCGGCGTCAATGGCTGTGAGTACAGTTTCTATAGCCTCCTCATTGCTTTGAATGTTAGGTGCAAAACCTCCTTCGTCTCCTACATTAGTGCTATAGCCATTCTTTTTCAACACGGTCTTCAAAGCGTGAAAAATCTCAACACCCCAGCGCAGCCCTTCGCTAAATGAACTTGCACCGAGAGGCATCACCATGAATTCCTGGAAGTCGATCTTGTTATCTGCATGCGCACCACCGTTCAAAATATTCATCATTGGAACCGGGATGGTCTTAGCATTCGTACCACCAATGTAGCGGAACAACGGCAGCCCTGCCTCTTCCGCAGCAGCCTTAGCAACTGCCATGCTCACAGCCAGCAAAGCGTTAGCACCGAATTTGCCTTTATTCTCCGTTCCGTCCAGATCAATCATGATTTGATCTATGCCAGTTTGATCCGCAACATCATAACCAACGAGCTCCGGCGCAATAGTTTTATTTACGTTTTCTACAGCTTTCAACACGCCTTTACCCAGGTAAACACTTTTGTCGTTGTCGCGCAATTCTACAGCCTCGTGTACGCCGGTGCTGGCACCACTTGGCACGGCCGCACGGCCTACTGCACCATCATCTGTTATTACATCCACTTCAACTGTTGGATTTCCCCGGCTGTCTAAAATCTGTCTTGCAAAAATTTCGGCTATGTAACTCATGGTCTGGTTTGTGGTTTATAAATTTTTGATCCTTTTGTAGACCTTAATCGTTTCACATTTCGCTCAATGCATTTGTAGCGACATCAAAAACCCCAACGCTTCACTTCTAATTGCTACCGCACCTAAGCGTTAGGTGTGGGAGCAGTGCTACCTCCCGTCAAGTTCCTGAATACTTGCTCAAGGCTTGCATTTTCGCTGTGCAAAGAAACGATGTTGAGATTATGCTGCAAAGACATTTCTAAGATCTGCTTTCGCAAAGCTTCAGGCTCGGTGGTTCTAATGCTCCAATTATAGTTATCGGTACCCGTCACTGAATTTGCCGACTGCAACCTGCTCAGCCACGCTGGCTCTAATGCTTCTTTGAAACTCACCCGCACTATGTTTTCTGTTGAGCCCTGCTGCAAATTGGCCACAGTATCATCCGCTACAATCTTTCCCTTGTTGATGATTATGACTCGATCGCAAATAGCTTCTACTTCCTGCAGGATGTGCGATGAAAAAAGCACACTCTTGTTTCTACCCTGCTCCTTAACAACCTGTCGTATTTCCACTATTTGGTTTGGATCGAGTCCGCTGGTAGGCTCATCTAAAATCAACACTTCGGGCTCGTGCAGCAAAGCAGCGGCTATGCCCACCCGTTGTTTATACCCTTTTGAAAGTTGCCCAATTTTTTTTCGACTCTCAACATTCAATCCGGTTGTAGTAATCACATGCTCAATGGCAGATCGTCTGTTAGGCAGCTTATGCACGTCAGCAACAAAGCCCAGGTACTCACGAACATACATATCGTAGTAAAGGGCATTAGACTCTGGCAGATAACCAATTTTTTTCTTAAGCTCCAGTGCAGATGTTCTTGCGTTAATTCCGCCTACAGAAATTTCGCCATGATCTGGTGTAAGGTAGCCGGTGATCATTTTCATCGTGGTAGATTTTCCGGCTCCGTTGGGACCTAAAAAACCAACGATCTCCCCCGGGCTTACGCTGAAAGAAATGTCGTTCACTGCGGTTTGTGCACCGTAGGTTTTTGTAAGCCCCCTTACTTCAATTGACATGCTGCGAAGGTATACCAGATGTGCAGATTATACATATAAAGCAAGGCACAGGAAATTGCCCCTTTTTTGTTGTTTTAAATTTTCACTTCACGATCGTATTCACCCCTCCATGCATACCAGCCAAAGATTACCAGGCCAATTGCAATTGGAGTAAAAATGCTGATAATTATAATCCAGGGTATAGGCTTATTGATGTCAGCTTTGCCATTAACATCGATATTTAAGATGGCTCCGGCGATCAATACAATCACAGACGCAATACCGATGCCGATCCAAAGTATACCTAAATAACGTTTGAGTTTGTTCATATGAAAGATTTAATCAGCCACATCTTCATCCAGCCGATTAGATAAATAAAGTATACCAATGACAAAACAGAGCGCTGCCACGCCGATAGGATACCACAGACCAGATAAATGATTGGTGCCAGGAATGGTAGTGACCAGCGTTGCAATAAAAGGAACCAAACCGCCAAAAACTCCGTTGCCAATATGGTAAGGAAGTGACATGGAGGTATAGCGGATGCGTGTGGGAAATAGTTCTACGAGAAAGGCGGCAATTGGCCCGTATACCATCGTCACAAAAAGCACCATCACTGCAATCAAAGCAATCATCTTCCACTTATCTGCCTCACCTAAAACAACCTCTAGCTTTTTAGAAGTTACTCCCTTACTAGAGGAGTTCACTTGTTTTAGCTGTCCCCCACCCGAAAACTTGTTCACTGTTACAGTATCTGTTCCGCCCGATGTATTTGCCATTGAGCTCGTGGCACTTTGCACCATCACTTTCGCTGATGAATCTGCAATGGAAAAGAGTCCCTGAAAAATGGGCCGGTAAAATAAAATTCCCAGCAGCATACCCGCGAGCATAATATTCCTTCTGCCCCATTTGTCGGACAAACTTCCAAACACAACAAAAAAAGGAGTAGCAATGGCAAGTGCAATCAATAAAATGGTGTTTGCCTGTTCATACTCGAGGTTGCACTTTGTGAGAATAAAGTTCTGTGCATAAAACTGGCTGGTGTACCAGATTACACCTTGCCCCATTGTGGCCCCGAATAAGGCCAGCAGCACCATTTTAAAGTTCTCGCGTCGACCGAAACTCTCCTTCAACGGATTGGTAGAGGTTTTTCCTTCAGCCTTGAGTTTCGCGAAGAGCGGTGACTCCTGCATCTTCAAACGTATGAAAATGGACACCACAACTAATACAATGGAGAGTAGAAATGGATAGCGCCATCCATTTCCATTGGTGAATTCGTCGACCCCCACGATTCTTCTGATCGAGAGGATCACACCCAGAGAAACGAAGAGGCCCAGCGTAGCAGTAGTTTGTATCCAACTGGTAAAATAACCGCGCCTGTTTGCCGGCGCATGTTCCGCAACGTAAGTTGCAGCACCTCCATATTCACCACCAAGCGCTAAACCTTGAAGGAGCCTTAGTATTAAAACAAGGAAAGGCGCCCATCCACCTATCGTGGCATAAGAAGGTACAAGCCCTATGAGAAAAGTAGATCCCCCCATCAGCACAAGCGTGAGCAGGAAGGTGTATTTTCTACCAATTATATCACCCAGGCGTCCGAAAACAAGCGCACCAAATGGACGTACGATAAAGCCTGCTGCAAAGGTTGCCAGGGTAGACAGCAACGCTGCAGTGGGATTTATGTCAGGAAAAAACTTTTTGGCGATGATGGTAGACAAACTGCCGAAGATGTAGAAATCGTACCATTCAATGAGCGTTCCAACAGATGAAGCCGTAATTACTTTCCAGATTCCCTTGGGTGAAGCCATGCAAATAGTTTTGGTATAACAAGCTATTGAGCGCTAAATATAAGGAAAGGCACCTTACTCGTGTCATGGCGTTTCCTGTATCATTAATTGGAGGGAATCAGAGCCAAACTAATCTAAATGCTCATAAGTCTCGCCTAACAAGGTAGAAGAAGGGATTTTACAACTCCAGCTATCGCTGTTGAAAAAATAACTGGTGCTGAATGATGAAAACAGCCGCACCTGCCAGGTATCCGATCAAAGCAAGCCAGGCAATTTTTCGTAAGTACCAGAAGAATTCAATTTTTTCAATTCCCATCGCAGCAACCCCTGCAGCAGATCCGATTATGAGTGCACTTCCGCCTGTTCCGGCGCAGTAGGCTAAAAACTCCCAGAAATAATGATCTGTCGGATATTGTTCGATACTATACATTGCTTGTGCGGCAGCCACAAGAGGCACATTATCAACCAGTGCCGACAAGAGGCCGATGCTGATGGTGATGATGGTGATATCGCCAATAGTGTTATCCATCCATCCAGCCAGGTTGGTTAAAACTCCTGTTGATTGCAACGCCCCTATACTTAGCAGGATTCCAAGAAAAAAAAGGACACTTGGCGTATCTACTTTCCGAAGTGCATGATTTACTGATAACAGCCCTTTTTCCTGTTCGTCCTTATTGCTGTGGATCAATTCGGTAATTACCCACATTGCTCCGAGGCCAAACAACATGCCCATAAAAGGAGGCAAATGCGTGATTGTTTTAAACACGGGGACAAACAACAGGCATGCAACGCCTAACCAAAAAACTGCATTTCGTTCTTTACCACTTGTAGTAAAATTCATATTCCTTATGGGGGTAGGTGCTCTTTGTGCATTTCCTTTCACCTGAAAACTTATGATGATCATTGGTATAAGCAGGCAGACCATGCTCGGGAGTATAGTTCGGATTACGATGTCACCTACGGTTATCTGACCACCAATCCATAACATGGTTGTTGTTACATCACCAATAGGCGACCATGCTCCCCCAGCGTTTGCGGCAATAATCACCAGCCCGGCAAATAACAGGCGTTCTTTCTTGTCCGCAATTAATTTTCTCAACAAAGAAACAATAACAATTGTGGTAGTAAGGTTATCCAATACTGCTGACAGAAAAAATGTAATGATCCCAATAATCCACACAAGTTTTTTCTTGTTGGTTGTGGAAATCCGATTGGTTATGATTTCAAAACCATCATGAGCGTCTATCAGTTCAACAATGGTCATTGCACCGAGTAAAAAGAACAGAATTCCTGATACTTCACCAAGATGCTCTGTGAGTCCATCTACCACCGCATGTGTATCCTGAGACATGAGTGCATAAATCGCCCAGCATACTGCTGCAGTAAGTAGAGCTGCAGCAGCCTTGTTGATTTTAATAGGGTGTTCGAGCGCTATTGCTGCATAGCCAATTATAAAAACTAGAGTGATAAGGAATACCATTAATTGAAATTCTTTCAGTGGCTACAAAGTGATAAATATAAGGAATGAAGTTACTGAAAGCTGCTGCAGCATCAGAGGCATTGCTGCTGCTACATCATAGCCATTTTCTGAATAGAATGAATGCCATTTTGCACGCTACTTCGTTAAACTGCCTTTTCTTTGCTGATCAAATTTTTTATTGAAAGGTCAATCAGCATACAACGAGATGGAGACAACGAATACTAATGAATTGGAATGGACAGGCAGGCTGTTTGGAGGATTTAAAGATGACATTCGGCGAAAAGCACCTCACTTCAAAACCGACTTCACGGATGGTTTACATTCCAAGGTAGCAGGCACTACGCTTTTCCTTTTTTTTGCGGCACTAGCCAATGCCATAGCATTTGGTGCGCTGACGGGACTGTTAACTGGCAACGAGATCGGAATTGTAGAAATGTTAGTGGTAACCGCTATCGGAGGAATTCTGTTTGCGTTGTTTGCAGGGCAGCCATTAACTATATTAGGTGGTACAGGTCCCATAGTAATCTTCACCGGGCTACTTTATACGGTTTGCAATCAGCTCAACATACCTTTCCTCGCTACCTATGCTTGGGTCGGAATCTGGTCAGGAATTCTTTTACTGATTTGTGCTTTTACCGATGCGAGTGCGTTGATGAAACATTTCACCCGCTTTACAGACGAGATTTTCGCTGCGCTTGTATCTGTTATATTTATTATTGAAGCCATCAACAACACAGTTGGTGCTTTCGGCCCTGGCGGATTTGGGCTTTCAAGTGCTTTCTTGAGTGTGATTCTTGCCCTTGGAACTTTTATGCTGGCTAGAAATTTTAAAGGATTTACGCAAACGCGTTATCTCCGTTCGGGGTTTAGAAATTTCCTGAGCGATTTTGGTCCGGCCTTAGCTATTCTGCTGATGACAGCTTTTTCATTGATGTTTCCCGATGTTCAATTGAGCACACCTAAGGTACCTGCGCAAATAGATACTACTTCAGGCAGGCCGTGGCTAGTAGATCTTTCAAGCCTGCCGACCTGGGCCATTTTTGCTTCTATTGGACCAGCAATTCTTGCGACCATCTTGCTGTTTTTGGATCAAAACATAACAACTCGTCTTGTAAATTCTCCCGACTACAAACTAAAAAAAGGCGGAGGCTATCACCTCGATCTTGCATTAGTAGGTGTAATTGTTCTTGCGGGAAGCTTTTTTGCATTGCCATGGATTGTGGCCGCTACCGTACATTCATTGAACCACGTGAAGAGTCTTGCTAAAACCAAAATTTTGGAAATCAATGGGATTAAAAAAGAAGTGATCACAGGTGTAAGGGAAAACAGACTCTCTGCACTTGCCATTCACGTGCTCCTTGCAAGTTCTGTTTTCTTCATGGGCTACATGGCATACATCCCCATGCCGGTGCTGTTTGGATTGTTCTTATATATGGGGCTAGCTTCATTAGGTGGCAACCAATTTTTTGAGCGAATTATGTTGTGGATCACCGATCCAAAACTGTACCCCCGCACGCATTACACCAAACGTGTTCCGGCTAAATGGATTCACAGGTTCACGCTTATACAACTCATTTGCTTTGTAGTGTTGTGGGTGCTCAAAGCCTCTAAGCTAGGTATTCTGTTTCCCCTCATGATCGCTGCTTTGGTTCCGATTGGTGCATACATCAAACGGTTCTTCCCTGCTCAATATATGGATGCCTTGCTTGCTGAAGAAGAGGAAGAAGAGGAAAGCATTCACGTGCTTGACTAATAGCGGCAAGTGGCACTATGCTCTCCTTCTGCTATAGATCATCATACTCGTATATTGGATTGATGCGGGTTCCGGCTTTCATTTCGAAAACTGATTTGATCAGCCCGTCTTTCAATCCATACACCCACCCGTGCAGATCAGGCCGTTCTTCTTTTTTCCAGCAGCGCTGAATGATTGTTGTTTTTGCAAGGTTATAAACCTGCTCCTGCACATTCAACTCTACCAGCCTGTTTGCTTTTTCTTCCTCATCACCTATTTGGTCAAGTTCGTCGCGGTGGTGGCGGATCACATCTTTTATATTGCGCAACCACATGTTGAGCACAGGTTTAAAATCTTTCTTTGTAGTGGCGGCTGCTACACCTCCACAGCCATAATGTCCACAGACTATGATGTGCTTCACCTTCAGGTGGGTGACAGCATAATCAAGCACCGCAAGCATGTTCACATCTGTATTGATAACCAGGTTTGCCACGTTCCGGTGCACAAATATTTCTCCCGGCTGTGTGCCTGTTATTTCATTCGCGGGCACCCGGCTGTCGCTACATCCGATCCACAAAAATTCGGGGGTTTGTACTTGTGCCAGTCTCTCGAAGTACTTAGGATCATCCTCAAGTTTTTCCGCCGCCCATGCTTTATTCTCCAGGAGTAATTTGTCGTATGAATACATATTGTTAGTTTAAGGTTGCACTTGTGCTACTGATTTATCATGCTTGCGAATGACGTCTGCCTGCGCATTATTTCTTTCAAGCACCAATTGATTGAAGCCGTGACTCTTGTTAGGGCTGAATTTGATGTCTACCTGGATATTTTTCAAGGGTGCATGGATCATAAAGTCTTCTATCACTTCTACGATGTCCTTGTCAATAAAATCTGCACGGCTGGTGTCAATCAACACCTGCGCATTTTCCGGAACCTGCTCTAACTTGTTTTTTATAATAGGCTTGTTGAGGAAGGAGACATCTTTCCTTAACCGAAAAAGGTAGCGGTTATCGTCGTGTACAATAAAGACAGAAGTTTTGAAGTTGCTGAAGACAACAAACAGCAGACCCACCCCTATACCGATAACAACACCGATCAACAGGTCCGTTGCTAAAATCGCAAGAATGGTGATAAGAAATGGAAGAAACTGATCCCACCCTTTTTTGTAAAACGAAATAAAAAGGGCAGGCTTTGCAAGCTTGTACCCTGTAAAGATTAACACCGCTGCCAGTGCTGCTTTCGGAATAAGATTTAGCAAGCCCGGGATAAGTGCCACGCAAAGCAGCAGCAAACTACCATGCATGATGGTAGACATTTTTGACTTTGCCCCAGAATTTACATTCGCAGAAGAGCGAACAATAACAGAAGTAACCGGAAGCCCTCCTATCAATCCTGACAGCAGGTTCCCTATACCTTGTGCTTTCAATTCCCTATCCTTATTGGTAACTCTTTGAAAAGGATCCAGATCGTCGACTGCTTCTATGCTCAGCAAGGTTTCTAGGCTTGCAACAATGGCTAGTGTCAATCCTGTAATCCATACCTGCTTATTTCCCAAGGCATTAAAGTCAGGTAAGGTAAAAAATGAAATGAACTCTGATGTGGAAGATGCTTTAGGAATTACCACAAGGTGTTCACCTCCCAGACCTCCTGAATCACGGAACATATAGTTGATGCCTACCCCGATAAACACAACAAGCAGTGGAGCAGGAATAAACTTTATGAAACCTTCCTTCTTTGCAACCAGCTTCTCCCAAATGAAATGAAAAGTAAGACAGACAGCCCCTATCAGCAGAGCAATAGGTGTGATGTGCGAGAAGGCATTTACGAAATTTGAAAAGATGTTTCCTCGAGGCAACTGTTCCACCCTTTCGTCAGATTCAAAATGAGAGTCGTCGCCAAGTAAATGTGGAAACTGGTTGAGGATGAGAATCAGGCCTATTGCTGCTAACATCCCTTTGATGACGCTGTTCGGAACATAGTCACCAATTACTCCGGCTTTAATAAAGCCCAGCAAAAGTTGCAATGCCCCACAGATAAAAACGCAGAGTAAAAAAGTTTCGAACGAAGGTAGCTTCAAGACAGCCGCGCCAAC
>DASQNW010000497.1:0-2734 GCA_035644775.1 Chitinophagaceae bacterium
GTTACCTTGTTTATGAGAGTGGCTCGAGCTACTCAGGCGCGTCAGATGCGAGGCATGTAAATGGATGGGTAAAGAAACTCGGCACAGACAACTTCACTTTCCCGGTGGGCGATGCTAACTACCTAAGGCAAATTGCCGTAAGCGCTCTTTCGGCAACCGCTGAATTCAACGCACGGTACAATGGCGTCACGCCCAATACTACCAACATTCAATCGCCACTTATTTCTATAAACCCCAACGAACACTGGCTGCTCAACCAGGTGTCAGGCTCTGGAGCGCAAGCACAGGTAACACTAAACTGGGATGATAACAAGGTGGCTTTCCCATACAGTTACCTACCTGATATTCGTTCAGCACAGTACATCAATGGCTTTTGGACAAGCACCGGAGGAACTGCCACCGGCAATGGCACCATTGGTTCAATAACCTCAATTGCTCTTAGCACTTTCGGCGAAATGTCTATTGGCAGCACCACAGAAGTCTTGTCACTAGTGTTCATCAGCGTTCAGGCGAAGAGGTATCCTGATCATGTAATGATCGCATGGACTACAGCAGATGAAACTAATGTGAAATCAATAGAAGTAGAACGCAGCACAAATGGTAGCCAGTTCACTTCCATTGCGATTTTATCACCCCGCAATCAACCTGGTGAACAACAATACACCAATATGGACCGCAATCCCTCTCCTGGTGTTGCTTATTACCGGATTAAGAGCATCGATACAGACGGGCAGGTAAAATATTCAAGGATAGTTGCCGTGTCGCAGAAAAGCAGAACAGACGTGTTTCAGCTACTCACCAATCCTGTCAGCAATTCCATTCAGCTTATTACCACAGCCGCGCCAGCCAGCTACCTCTATCAACTGGTGAGTGCGGATGGAAAGACAATCCAATCCGGACGTGCAAATTATTCAGGAGGCAACAGGATAAATATCCCATTAACGAGTTCAGTAAAGCCGGGCAACTACCTTTTGGTACTTAGCCTTGGCTCCGAAAAACATACATTAAAGACAGTCGTTCATTAAGAGTTGTTAGTTTGGTTGTTTTTAAGTGCCGTACAACAGTGCGGCACTTTTTTTTAAGGTGAGATGTAGAACCTTTTCCACAGACCCTTGCCTTTGTATGGAGTTAAATTGAATAACCTCGACGTTTTTAGCAGCTCCCGTGAGGTATTTAAGGAATGGAATTTGTTGATTGTACCTGAGCCCATCCTTAATTGTAATGCAAAAAGAGACCAGGAAAACTAATTACGTGCAAAAGACTGCGAGGATACTGCTGAGAATAGTATTGTTCCTGCTGTTGTTCGTGATCCTTTTATTTTTAATCATTCTTACTCCACCCGCCCAGCGTTTCCTTACGAGTCGAGTAGAAGTCTTCTTACAAAACAAGCTTAAGACAGAGGTTGAGATTGGCAGTATCAGCTTCGGGCTGTCCGGCAGGTTGCACCTGAACAACATCTATGTTGAAGATCGTTCGAAAGATACCTTGCTCTCTGGCGGTAGCGTGAAGGCGAACATTAACATCAGCCGTCTGTTTGCTAATGAAGTGTCAATAAAAGATGTTTCTCTTGAGAATATAACGGCCAAGGTTAAACGAACGCTGCCAGACACCGCTTTTAACTTTCAATTTATAGTGGACGCTTTTGTCGTAGAAAACCAGCAGCCAGACACAGTACAAACTGCTCCACTAAAGCTTGAAATAGACAATGTTGATCTTACTAATGTTCATCTTGTTTATAAAGACGTGGTAACAGGAAGTGACGTTACTGCCCACGTAGGTGAACTTACAGCCGAAATAGACACAATGAATTTGGAGACAGCGCATTACGTGTTTCCATTAATTGAGGCTAACAAGGTGACTGCTCGTATTCAGCAACACAAGCCGCTGGTGATTCCGGAAGCAATTACAAAAGACCTGGCTGAAGCAGCGCAGCCCATACCCATGAAGCTAAACTTCGGAGAAATAAATCTGAAAAAGATTGATCTCCAATATGGCAACGACGTATCTGCTTTTTACACTAAACTAAACATCGGAAGATTGTTTACGCAAGGCCGCGATCTGAACCTTGAAGAAAGGAAGATGCACTTGCAACAGCTTTTATTGAATAATACCGATGTTGTTATAAGGATGGAAAATACGCAGCAAGCCGAGCTGATAGAGCAGGAAGTTGCAAAAGAAGTGGCGGTGCAACAGCAAGCTAATTGGGCATTTAAAATAGACAATATTGAGTTCAATAATGACAATATAAAATTTGATAACAACAGTCAGCCAAGGCTGCGCCATGGAATGGATTTCGCACACCTCGATGCTGAGGACATCGCTCTTCATCTGAAAAACGTCGTGGTAAATGAGGACTCAATAGGCGCATTGATCACCAAAGGTTCTTTCCGTGAACAGAGTGGATTTCAGCTTAATGCACTGGAGGGAGATTTGTTGTACGCCAACACACAAACGTATATCAAAGACTTTTTCATAAAAACGCCAGGTACAGAACTGAAACGGGATTTCGTTCTATCATATGCATCTTACGAAGCGCTTTCCAAAAACTTTGAACAGACGCAGATGGATGTAAATCTGGATGATAGCTACATACAGGTAAGCGACATTCTTGCTTTTGCACCTCAGCTCCGCTCCCAGCCTGCCTTTTCTAATCCAAATGATGTCTGGCACATAAACATGCAGGCGAACGGAAACATGAACCGGATGCATATCGCCTCCTTACAATTTGATAGAT
>DASQNW010000498.1:0-2487 GCA_035644775.1 Chitinophagaceae bacterium
CGAATTATTTTAACCCATTGCCACCCCGACCATGCGGGAAGTGCTGCGGAAATAAAAAAGCGACTCAATATCCCTATCTGGGCTCATGGTGAAGATGCATCCTTGATTGAAAAGGGCATAGCCGTAAGAAGTCCTATGCATCGTACACCAGGAATTGTTAATTGGCTTGTTTATAATATTTTCATTAAACCTGCCGGCAGTACCATTGAAGCAGTAAAGGTGGATGAACGGTTAAAGGACAACGATATTCTGCCGATTGCAGGTGGTGTTGAGGTCATCCATACACCGGGGCATTGTGCTGGTCATGTTGCCTTGCTGGTTAAAGATGAAGGTGTTCTAATTGCAGGGGATATATGTGCTCATGTAGGAGGTCTGGGAGTAAGTACAGTAAATGAAGACGCTGCATTAAGTATCAAAAGCATATTGAAAGCAGCATCATTTAGTTTTAGCACAGCTTTATTTGGTCATGGCAGTCCATTAAAGGCTGCTGCAAACACAAAGTTGAAACAAAAGTTTACTCCGCTAACAGCAGCTTTGTAAAAGCAGGGCTGACGAATATGGATTGGGCTGATTATCATTATTGAACGACACCAAATAAGTGAAACGATAGAACACCAAAACCATGCCTTCACAAAGCTGTTATCCGTTAGCCGTAAAATAACTCTTTGAAAACGGACTGCTAAAAAGTACTTTCTAAATTAAAAATTGAATCAAACATTTTAAGTTGAAAGCGTTTACGAAAACAAAATATGGTGGCCCGGAAGTACTTCAATTGGAAGAGGTAGAAAAGCCATCCGTGAAAGATGAGCACATTCTGGTGAAAGTTGTAGCAAATTCTGCCAATCCTGCTGACTGGCATATTCTCCGGGGGAAGCCTGTGCTTGCACGACTTGCTTTTGGTTTGTTCAAACCCAAAAATAGAATTCTAGGTGCTGACTTTGCAGGCATTATAGAAGAAGCAGGAAACAATGTAAAGCATTTTAAGGTAGGGGATAGGGTATTTGGCGAGTCATATAAAGCCGGTGCCTTTGCTGAGTATATATGTGTACCAGAAAATGTTTGTGGTTTAATGCCGGAAGGAACCCATTTTCCTCAAATGGCATCTATTCCCATTGCCGGACTAACGGCTTTGCAGGCACTAATCACTCATGGAAAACTTAAAGAAGGTGAATCGGTCTTAATCAACGGCTCTTCAGGTGGTGTTGGTCATTTTGCCGTTCAAATTGCAAAAGCATATGGCGCAAAAGTAACTGCGGTCTGTTCCGCCAAAAACGTTGACTTTGTAAAGTCATTGGGTGCTTGTCAGGTTATTGCATACGATAAAGAAAACATACATCAGCACAAGGGAAAGTACAACCTCATTATTGATACCCATGGCAATCTTTCTCATAGCGACTTCCAACGGATGGGGGAGCGAGGTGTTGTGGTAGGTTTCACTACAATGCAGCATATGCTTTCTTTGAGCTTAACAAACAAGTTAAGGGGGTCTTCGGTAACCCAATTTACAGCTGAAGCAAACACAAAGGATTTAGAGAGCTTGGCACATTTGATTCAAGATGGAAAAATCAAAGTTCACATAGAGAAGACGTATTATTATAAAGAGATTCCAAACGCAATAAGCTACATTGAAGCCATGCGCACCAAGGGTAAAGTAGCGATGGTTTGGGAAAGTTGATTGAGCTCAGGATGGGGGAGGAGGAGCTGCATTTCCAGCCGAGTTTATGCAGCTTTGCAATATACCGGTTTGTCCTGGATGTTTATAGACAGAAAGTCTTCTTTGAACCGGACGAGGAGCGAAACTACAGGGATTTAGTTGAACCTAAACATCTTGAAAGCAATAAAAATGTAAGCATTTAGCTGCTCAAAGCCATTGCCGAAAGCATCGAAGCGATTCTAAAGTAGAGAGTAGAACGAGTAAAAAGCCCTCAATGGGTTTTTGTCCTATAAAAACAGGTATGTTAGTTATCTTAGATGGCCTCTTGGAGGGAATCGAAGGCAATTGAGGCATAAAGAATGGAGATTGGGTACAACTTTTCTGCATCTCATTTACAAACACATAGGCTGCACGTATACAGCGTCTTATCTTAGCTCTACCAAAACACCACTGCACAATATTCACATCTCCTTAGAACCTGCCCCGTAAAGGCAGGTTTTCACTTTTAAATTTCCTGAACTCATTCTCGCAGACAGCCAGTTAGATATGTTGTGCAGGGATTATTACGGAAATGGAAGGCTCTGTCGTTCTGAAGCCAGGGATATATGCCTGTGGAAGCTCTACAACTTGTTTACAGCTGCCAATTTTGAGTTTCGTATATTAGATGTTAGCTGCTATAAAATCAAAATAATACATGAAAAGAAGAATCGAGTTGTGTCTTATCACATGTTGCCTTATTAATGTTCTTTTCGCCCAAACCAAAAAAAACTTACCCGTTATTGATATGCATCTTCATGCTATGCGGGCTAACGCACAAGGGCCTGCGCCAATGA
>DASQNW010000499.1:0-2742 GCA_035644775.1 Chitinophagaceae bacterium
GCTAACCACCTGGTTGTTGACAACAAGAGGGTGGACAAAAACTCTGTTAGTAATCAGCTGTCCATCTACTGCTTCGATCGCAGGCAGCATATTGCTCCCGTTCCATTGATGTTCTATGTCTGCTTCGGTGATTGGATTACATGAGAAATGGTTAATGATGTTGGGCGGTGATGTGGTTATCTTAGACGAGCCGTGTTCTGCAACGAGTTGGCCGCTTATATAAGTTTGCCGAACGTTAAAGCTTTCAAGATCTTCCACAACAATAAAATCTGCCGGATCTCCAGGTTTCAGCAAACCAACGTCAAGACCATAATGTAGCACGGGATTAATACAGGCGGCGCCCAATACGTGAAATAGATTCATTCCTTTTTTTATTGCCCTTGCACACAATTGATTTATGTGCGCTGATACCAGGCTATCAGGATGTTTGTCGTCGCTACAAAACATGATATCGTCAGGGTAGACCTCGAGCAATTCGATAAGTGCTTCAAAGTTTTTAGCAGCACTGCCTTCTCGAATAATGATCTTCATTCCGTTCTTTAATTTCACCTCGGCCTCTTCTTTAGTGAAGCATTCATGGTCGGTGCTGATGCCAGCAGCAATATATTTCTTCACATCCTCACCGGTTAATCCTGGTGCATGACCATCAACGGGTTTGTTCATCGTTTTTGCTGCCGCTATTTTCTTCATGATGTCTCCATCGTTATTGAGAACACCAGGAAAGTTCATCATCTCGCTCAAGTATTTTATCTCAGGTTTTCTGAGAAGTTTTTCAACTTCGTCTGAATCCAGAACAGCGCCTGCATTTTCAAACGAGGTAGCAGGAACACAGCTGGGGGCGCCGAAACAAAATTTGAATGGGACGGTGTTTCCATTTTCAATCATGAACTCAACACCTTTTGCCCCACAGACATTCGCAATCTCGTGTGGGTCGCTTACCGTCGCCACCGTGCCATGTACCACAGCAAGTCGTGCAAACTCTGCAGGCACAAGCATGGAGCTTTCAATGTGTACATGTGCGTCAATAAAGCCTGGCAGAATAAAGCTGCCACTTGTGGTATTTTGCTTTTCCTCAATTGAAGCAATGGTTCCGTTGACGACGTGGATAGCCGCAGCAAAAATTTTCTCGTTTCGGATATCAACGACATTGCCTTCTAAAATGAAGTTCATAGATGCATTTGCTGTAAAATTCAGTAAAAACTTTATAGCAATTATTGATTGCGGGATTACAAGTTCAGCCAATAATTCGCCTTGAACACGATCGCCCTGTTCTTGTTTTTCAAGAAAGGATCTGAGAAGTAGTTGTCGGTGTATACAAGAAAAACATCACTCATTGGTTTATATCGCCACTGAAATCTGCTGTTGATATTGAAGTTGTTTCGTTGCGTATTGTACTGAACGAAAGTTGTCCAATAGATGGTATTTGAAAAGTTTATTTCCACACGTGGAGCTATCAAAAACAGTTCTGCTTCGCCATAAGCAGCGGCAAATTGTAAGCGATTATATTCAAAATCAAGTGTAAAATTTCCCCAGGGCTGTGCACGATAAGTTATACCGGTTCTGTATTGTTGATAGTCGCCACTATATAATTTACCTATTCTTGAACTTCCCTCGTAAAAAAACCGTTTTCTGTTATCAGATAAATATTGAACGTTGAATTGATTATAGGTATACTTTCCCACGGGAAGTGGCTTTTTATCTGTAAACAAGATGGGAAATAACAGCCGAACATCTGAGTTGTCGAGACGAACACGTACTGAACTTGTGTTCTTAAAATTTACAAAGTATCTCAATCTGCTGTTTCTTTCGTTAAGGCTTCGGTCAGGATTATACACGATAATGTTTTCTGCACCAATTACGTGTTGGTTCACGTTTGTTTTTCGGGGGTAGATGTTATAATTAAGTTCCGCATAACCTTGATTGTAACCGAGGCGAACAATTGTGTCACGTTCTGCATCATAATTCTCAACCCGCTGCACAAATCCCATATCTGCATAGTAGTTGACACCTACCAAATTAACATCGATAAAGCCATTGAAGTTTCGACCCGCATACTGGAACCCAGCATTTTTTATAAAGTTGTCGCTGGTGATGCCTGGTTTTACAGACAAGTGGTAACCACCCCAGCCACTTAAGCTGCCTTTATCATTTCTGTAAACCGCTTCAGCGCCGGCATTCCTGCCATATGCACCCAATGGGTCTGCTGTTTTTTCTTCTTTCGATAAGAACCCGTGCCTGTTTAATGCATATCCTTTGATATACGATCGCTTAAGAAAGCTTCTTTGCACTGACACAGCAAAATAATTCTGTGCAGGGAAATTTCCCTTTTGCGCTGTTTGCATGTTTAATACACCGAGCCTTGTTCTTTTGCCGACATTACCGGTAAGCCTGGCTCCGCCTATGATTGGTATAGCATTGCCCTCGTGGTCTAAGCCTATTCTCCTGGAATAAAATGGCCGTAATTCAGGATACAAGTAGTTGCTGAACAGATCGTCGTTCTCTAAAAAGAAGGTACGTCGCTCAGGAAAGAAAATGTTGAACCGGGTGAGGTTGGTTACCTGTCGATCAACTTCTACCTGCGAGAAGTCCGGATTAATAGTAAGGTCAAGATTAAGCGAGGAGTTGAGAGCAACTTTCGCGTCAGCACCCGCATTGGCTGCGAAGTTGTCGTTGCTTCCGCCAGATAATTTTTCATTCTTAAAACGTGCAGTAGTATACGGGATGATAGAGATGTTCTTATTC
>DASQNW010000500.1:0-14411 GCA_035644775.1 Chitinophagaceae bacterium
ATTCATTATCGGAGAAGTAATACTCTGACAGAATGTTCTTGAAAGCTAAAGACTGTTGTTTACCGGAATCCCTTTTGGGATGCGAAGTTTGAAGATCATTCACAAGCTTGAAGAAGTTCTCCCTTGCATTTTCAATATTCATTTTGTCTTTGTTAGGAAGACAAAGTAATATAAGGGTGTCGTTGTAAACCTTGCGTTTCACGTACTTATAGTGAACGCCATTGATTTCAATTTCTCCATTGTACCGTTCGTAATCTTTCCAGTTTGACTGATATGGGAGCGAGATGGGAACTTTCAGCTCTATCAGCTGTTCTTCATCGTAGTTATCGTTGTCGAGTCTTGCTTCTAAATTTTTGTTAGCAGCATATTGCATGTAGTCGGTCAGCAGTTGATAGCCGAACCAATTGAACATTAATGTTCCCAGCAGCAGTATGGCAGCAATTCTCTTCAAAGCAGCTCCAAATTACCGGAATCGTACTTAAACACAAAATTTTTCCGGAGCACTATTGATTCTCAATCAGCTATAGTACTCCTGGAACCCGGAAGTGTATTGTGAATGACGTACTTTGCAGGCTTTAGTGACCCTGACTTGAAGCATCTCACGTATGAATAGATTTCAAAGGCACTATCTCATAACGGGCGGGGCAGGATTTATCGGAAGCCATCTGGTGAAGCAGTTGTTGAAAGATGATTCTATCAAGATTACCTGCATTGACAATTTTGACCCGTTTTATCACCGGAAATTAAAGTTGCTGAATCTTTCAGGGGTAGATAGTCACCCGAATTTTTTCCTCATTGATATCAACCTTGATACGACCACAGTAAAGGAACTGCACGATGCCGTTTCGCAACCTTTAGATGTAATAGTGCACCTTGCTGCTAGAGCCGGTGTGCGGCCCAGCATTGCAAATCCTCTTGCGTACCAGCAAACAAACATTGTGGGAACCCAAAAACTGTTGGATTTTGCAGTTCAAAAAAAAGTTGCAAAGTTTGTTTTTGCTTCATCCAGCAGCGTTTACGGGATCAATCATCATCTGCCATGGAAAGAAGATGAAAGGTTGTTACCTATTAGTCCTTACGCGATGACAAAATTGGCAGGTGAAATGGCTGGGCACACTTACCATCACCTGTTCGGGTTGCCTTTCATTGCGCTACGGTTTTTCACCGTGTACGGTCCATCGCAGAGGCCCGACCTGGCGATTCATAAATTCACAAAATCAATTTTGCTGGGAGAGAAGATCAGCATGTTTGGCGATGGGTCCACCAGCAGAGATTACACATTCATCGATGATATTGTAAAGGGAATAATGGCTGCTATCGATTACAACGATACCAGTTTTGAAATTATCAACCTGGGAAATAGCTACGCTGTTTCCCTAAAGGAACTTATAGAATCAATAGAACAAGTGGTAGGGAAAAAAGCCGACATCGATCAACAGCCAGAACAACCCGGCGATGTGCCAAAAACTTTTGCGGATATCAAAAAGGCTAAAGAGCTACTGAACTACCAACCGTCAACTAAACTGAAAGACGGATTGACTGAGTTTTACAATTGGTTCGAAGCGAACCGGGAAGTGCTCATGCACTAGACGGTGATCTCAAGCGGTTCTTTTTCCTTGTTCGCATGATACACTCGCCGCACCTTGTATCGCTTTTTATCCTGCGACTCAAAATAAGTGCGAACGGATATTTCCGCCAGAATACCTATGGTAATCAACTGTATACCTCCCAGTAAAAATATCAAGCCTAATATCAGCAATGGCTTACCCCAGATATCCTGTCCTAGAATTTTCAAAACTAGCAGGTAAAGATTTATCAATACGCCAAAGCCAAGGCTTACAAAACCTAGTGTACCAAACAGGTGCATTGGTTTTTGTATATACTTTCTAAAAAACACCATTAACACCAGGTCTGACAGTACTTTGAAGGTGCGATTGATACCATATTTGCTTTTACCAAACCTGCGAGGGTGATGTTTCACGTCTACCTGCGTAATCTTCGCTCCCTGAAGTTTGGCAAGCACAGGGATGAAGCGGTGCAACTCACCGTAAATACCAAGATCTTCAGCTATCTCCCTCCGAAACACTTTTAGTGTGCAGCCATAATCTTTGATGTATACACCTGTAAGGCGGCGAATTAACGCATTGGCAATTTTGCTCGGTATCTTGCGCAGCACCATTCCATCTTTCCTGTTTTTCCTGTTTCCTGCTACTACGTCCCAATCTTCTTTTTTCAACAACTCTAGCATGAAAGGGATGTCAGAGGGATCATTTTGCATATCACCGTCTATCATCGCAATGTAAGCGCCCTCTGCAAAATCAATCCCAGCCGTCATAGCTGTACTCTGGCCATAATTCTTTCTGAGCTCCACAAGTCTTGTGTGGTCGTCGGCATGCTGCAGAATAGCTTTTTTGGTGGCGTCTGTTGATCCATCATCAACCAATATTACTTCGTAAGAAATACCTTTCAGGGCATTCCTCACTGATTCCAATAACAGAGGGATGTTCTCTTCCTCATTCATTATGGGGATTACAACTGACAACTCAATCATGGTCAACAAAGATATATTTTCAATCTTATGGTTACTACTGCCGCGGGTAGTGAATAATGGCCAAAAAAAAGAGCTGCAGTAGCAGCTCTTAGTGTTGAAATATGGTATTTGATTATCGCTGTCCTGACTCTTTCTTGGCGTCATCAATCATCTTCTCATTCGCCGTAATTACAAACTCCACACGACGGTTTTCAGCCCGGGCAGTATCGTTGTCGTTACTCACTTTAGGGTCAGATTCACCCATGCCGCGGGTCTTAATTCTGGTGCCGTTAATTCCTTGAGACCGTAGGTACGAAGCCACCGAATTGGCTCTTCGTTCAGAAAGGCCCTGGTTGTATTGGTCGGAACCTTTATCATCAGTATGACCGATGATCTCGATGTTTGTATCCGGATATTTCTGAAGCACATTATGCAATTTTGTAAGGCCAGCCTGCGATTGCGTATTCAGGTCGCTCCGATCGTAGCCAAAAAGAACTTTCTCTTTGAATTCAACCACTATTCCTTCGCCTACGCGTTTTACTTCAGCGTCGCCGAGCACTTCTTTCATCTCTTCCGCTTGTTTATCCATTTTGCGACCAATAACGGAACCAACTGTGCCGCCTACTGCTGCTCCAATGATCACACCGGCAGCTGTATTACCTGTTGCGCGGCCAATAACACCACCAGCTACAGCTCCACCGGCAGCACCTATTACGGCACCTTTTTGAGTTTTGTTCATGTTACTACACGCCGAAGCAAGCATTGCAAAAGCGACGAGTAATAGAGAAGAGTGTCTAATTGTCTTCATAGTTAATAGTTTACGTAAGGTTTTCAAACTCTATACCACATTAAGAGAAATCTCATATTGAACAAGGTAGTGACAAAATTTGTGTTTTCGTATTGCTCAAAAAAAATGGGACTGTAAAAACAGTCCCAACCCTTGTATATATGCAAATGAAAATGAGAAACTATTGTTGCGAGGGCGTGTCTTGCGATTGTTGTTGAGTTGAATCAGTAGGCTGATCCTGCTCTGTCGCCTGATTAGCATCCTCTGTTGTATTGTTCATACCGCCTACTTTGGTGGCTGTGTAGAACGTTACTTTGGACTTTGATTTAGAAGTAGGAGTTTTCACTTTTACTTGTACGGTGTTGTCTGTTGAAGTCGCCGCCGAACTCATGGCGAAAATGGCAGCCGGATCCATGTCATCAAATGCCTTACCTAAAGCAATGTGCAGTGTTTGTGTAGCGGGATCGAATAATAAGGTCCCTTCCGGAATCTGTTTTCCGCCCTCTGCTTTTTGAGCCATTATCCTGTAGGTAGCAGGAGATTTTTTAAGGAATGCCTTGAATTTACCCTGCGGCAAACCTTCTACCCACACCATTCCTTTGTTTACAGAATCCAACGAAACAGTAACAGTGTTCATAGATGTCGCTGAAGCAGTGCTTGCATCAGTGCCAGTTGTTGTTGTTGACGTGGTGGTAGTAGCTGTTGTGTTGGCAGCAGGCTGTGGAGTTGTGAGTTCGTAAGAGCCAAGCACAGGAAATGTTTTTTCCATTGTAAGAGCATCCGGCATAGGTACTAATTTGTACTTAGCAGCAATGGAGTCGACAGTGGTTTGAGCCTCAACAGAAATAGCAAGTAAAAGAATTGCTACGGCGGAAAAAAAGACGTTTTTCATCGTGACTATTATTTTTTTTTCAAATCAGGTTTTCGGCCCTTATTACACAATATTGTGCCAAAAACATAAAACACTGAAAATCAACATGTTCATCTTCCATGTAATATCAACGGGTTAGATTTGGCAGCATGTATCTTCGCTGACCGATAGTTGTCGAGCCAAACTATCCATCAAAAAATGAAAGAGAAAGAACAGTCTGAGATCATCAGTCATGACTACATAGAGGTGCTTGGAGCACGTGAGCATAATTTGAAGGACATAGACATTTCGATTCCGAAGAACAAGCTGGTTGTGATTACAGGCATCAGTGGTAGCGGCAAGTCATCGTTGGCTTTTGACACCATCTATGCCGAAGGGCAGCGACGCTACATGGAAACTTTCGGAGCGTATGCGCGGCAATTTATCGGCGAAATGGAGCGACCCGATGTTGATCAGATCACGGGTCTATCGCCGGTTATTTCGATTGAACAAAAGACTACAAATAAGAATCCGCGGTCTACCGTAGGCACTGTTACCGAAGTCTATGATTTTCTCCGGTTGTTTTTTGCAAGGGCAAGCGAAGCTTATTCCTACAACACAGGCAAGAAGATGGTGAAATGGAGCGAAGAGGAAATCGTAAATAACATCTTCAAGAGGTTCGATGGCGAGAAAATCACCTTACTGGCGCCGTTGGTCCGAGGCAGAAAAGGGCATTACAGAGAATTATTTGAAGAGGTACGAAAGAAAGGCTTTCTGAAAGTAAGAGTCGATGGAGAGATCAAGGACATTACGCCAAAGATGCAAGTGGACCGATATAAGATCCATGATATAGAACTCGTCATCGATCGGCTGCAAGTATCAAGTGACATGCGTATCCGGATCAGTCAAAGTGTACAACAGGCGCTGAAAACGGGTAAGGATCTGATGTTTGTTGAGCTGCAGGGAAGTAACTCCAGCGAGGCCTCGTTGTTTGTTTATAGCAGGGCATTAATGTGTGAAGATACCGGCATCAGCTATGAGGAGCCTTCTCCAAATTCATTTTCGTTCAATTCTCCTTATGGTGCTTGCCCCACGTGTAAAGGTCTCGGACAGGTTTATAAAGTAGACCTTTCAGCAGTAATTCCTAACGAATCTTTAAGTATCAATGAGGGCGGTATAGCGCCGCTCGGTGGGGAACGCGAAGCATATATTTTCCGTCAGGTGCAGGCGCTTTCAAAAAAGCACCGGTTCAGCCTCGATAAGCCTGTAAACGAGCTGCCGCCAAAAATTCTGAACCTCATATTGTATGGCAGAGAAGAAGCTTCGGCAGACGACCTGCAACTAAACGACGAGCAGCTCAATACAGAAGTATATAGCGGTGAATTTGAAGGAATAGTTAATCAGGTAAAACGCTGGTTTGCTACCAGCACAAGCGATGCTATTCAACGTTGGGCGGAAGGCTTCATGGCACTTACAACTTGCCAAACCTGTGCTGGCGCCCGTTTGAAGAAAGAAAGTTTATGGTTTAAGATCGACAAAAAGAATATTGCAGAACTTGGCGAGTTGGATCTTTTGCAACTAACGGAATGGTTTGGTGGTATTGAAGATCGAGTAAACAAACGGCAAAATTTGATTGCAAAGGAACTGGTTAAGGAAATAAGGGAGCGACTGCAATTCCTTTTAGATGTTGGGTTAACCTACCTGACACTGAACCGACCTACACGAACACTTAGTGGTGGAGAATCGCAGCGGATTCGTTTGGCTACGCAAATTGGTTCTCAGCTGCAGGGGATTACGTATGTTTTGGATGAGCCTTCTATTGGCCTGCATCAACGTGATAACCACAGGCTGATACGAGCATTACAAAACTTACGAGACATTGGCAATAATGTATTAGTAGTAGAACACGACAAGGACATCATGCTTGCTGCCGATCACCTGGTTGACATTGGTCCAAAAGCAGGATACCACGGCGGTAAAATAATGGCTCAGGGATCACCAGCAGAAGTGTTGAGAAGCCATACTCTGACAGCTGCCTACTTGAATGGAGAAAAGAAAATAGCCATTCCTGAGCAAAGAAGAAAAGGCAATGGTAAGAACATTGAGTTGAAAGCCGCCTCGGGTCATAATCTTAAAAACGTCAATACCAAATTCCCGCTTGGTAAATTTATTGTGGTGACGGGCGTCAGCGGCAGTGGAAAATCTACACTGATTACCGATACATTATATCCGTTGTTGTCGCAGTACTGCTACAACTCCCGCGTGTCACCTATGCCTCATAAATCTGTGAAGGGGCTGGACAACATCGACAAAGTCATAGAAATAGACCAGTCGCCTATTGGCCGCACACCTCGGAGCAACCCAGCTACTTATTGCGGGTTCTTTACCGAGATTCGGCAGCTTTTCTCTACCATACCAGAGGCTAAGATCCGTGGCTACAATGCAGGCAGGTTTTCATTTAATGTAAAGAGTGGCAGATGCGACGTTTGTGAAGGCAGTGGCATGAGAACTATTGAAATGAACTTTTTGCCAGACGTTTATGTTCATTGCGAAAAATGCAACGGCAGGCGTTACAACAGGGAGACACTTGAAATAAGGTATAAAGGAAAATCAATTTCCGATGTTCTTGATTTAACTGTGGAGGAGGCCGTAGAATTTTTCCAGGCAGTGCCTTACCTGTATAGGAAAATAAGAGTATTGCAGGAGGTGGGCCTTGGCTACATCACACTTGGCCAATCTGCTGTAACATTGAGCGGCGGCGAAGCACAACGCGTAAAACTAGCAACTGAGCTGGCCAAAAAAGACACAGGAAAAACCTTCTATATTTTAGATGAACCGACAACGGGTTTGCATTTTGAAGACATTCACCATTTGCTGGAAGTATTAAACAAGCTCGTAGACAGAGGAAACACCGTGTTGGTGATTGAACACAACATGGACGTAATAAAAGTTGCAGATCACATTATTGATCTTGGACCTGAAGGGGGAGCTGGGGGAGGGCAGATTTTGTTTGAAGGTGCACCTGAAGATTTGATACGGATGAACAACAATTACACTGCTCAATATTTAAAAGAAGAAATGCATTAGTGACACGGAGCATGCTCTATTGGTTGTCCCGATCAACTTCTTTTTAGTCGTTGCACCAACAGCCATTAGCTGTTTCGATGTTGATGTACCAATAAGTGGGGTCAGAAAGTAAATTAATAGAAATAGGGCGTACGAAATAATAGGGAACGGATTAGGTTTGCTCAACCATAATTAGTGATTCTATTAAACTCCCTGACCTCTTATTGGCAGTATTTTATTTGACGATGATTTTTCCTTGTTCTATACTCTCATCATTCTTGAAGACGTCATAGCTATAGGTGCCTTTACCCAGGCCTGTTATCTTTTTTTCTTCTCTAGCTTTCAGTTCCACCTGGCGTATCAGTGTTCCTTCTACATCAAACACGTAAAAAAAGAGCGCCTCATTGGTAATAGAGCTGATGGTCACCACACCATCGCTGGTGGGGTTTGGGTATAGACGAACAGTATTCCTTTTGATTGTATGGCTATGGATATAAATTGAATCTGAAAAACTATTTTGCATTTGCACCTTTAATGGAACTTCGTTCGATGCAGTTGCTGCTACGAGAGCAACGCAAACAATAGGAGTGCAGAATAGTTTCATTTCGATTTATTTAGTAAAAGGCCGGACAACGCATCTGCCGCATAGACCTACCGCCGGGAGAATTCTTATCGTTCAATCTCCATCCGAAGCGGATGACAGTTGAAAAGAACGAATCGTTATCCTTTGGATCTCCTCTTTGTTCACCCACTGCGTGTATACGTGTTGTGGAACCAGTGCCTGGTTGAAAGCCTTCCCGGAAATAAAGCTGCCTTGCCATCGGTCTTAGCTCAGGCTCAAGCAATTCAAATACAAGCGGGTCTACATAGTCGGTGCTTACGTCATCCACATAGTCGGTGAAAGACTTGCGGTGACAGATCTCAAAGCCGATATATTTGTTTTCCTTGAAATAGTATTTGACACCGGCACCTAGTGGTACTTCCAGCGAGCTGAGTTTGTATTCTTCCTTGCCTACTATCAATCCCTGGCCTTCTGTACGCAAAGGTTTCAGCTCTACCCACCTGCTGGTTCCATTAGGATCAAAATATTGTCCCTTTGGGTTGAATTTGAAAATGCCTGCACCAATGAGACCATAAGGACGAACCTTCCCAAGCAAGCCATCAAATTGTTCAAACATCACGGTAGGGTATAATTCTATTGCTGCATGTGCTTCAAACATTGTCGATTGAAACTGCAGATTGCGTCTCTTTCTGTAGTATTCAGCGCCGCCCTTTTCTTTGATGATGTTGTCATAACCTTCAAGAACGCCGTGGTTTACCGCAACGCGAAAGCCAAGCCATTCCGTTGGGTATACGTTCACAAATATGCCTTTTGATAATCTTGTAAGAGGCATGTTTACATCTTTCAGATTATTTCGGCCGATGCCTTTATGACCCCCCAGGTCGCCGAGAAAAAACAATGGACCTACAGCAAGACCTATTTCAAACTTACCGTTGCCTGTTGTGATTGATTGGGAAAAGGACTGAAGTGAGGACGCTAGAATTACTCCAATGAGTACTAATGTACGTACGCCAGGTACAATTGTTCTCATAGTGATGGAATTTTGGTTTTTTTAAGGATTTGGATATCGTCGCTAATGTAGAAACTCGAAAGCTATGGAACAAGCATAAAGAATTCTTTTTTCCAAAATAAGAATATATCCTTAGGGAAATTACTATTGTTGATTGCGCAACATGTAGATATGTTCTATGCCGTCTTCTATGTAGATATCACTAACCTGTTTGAACCCGAATGATTCATAGAAGCGCTTCAGGTGATACTGAGCTCCAATCTTAATAGCGCCTGGACCGAAAATTTCCTGCATTTGGCGGAGCGATTCATTGATCAGCATTAAACCGTAACCTTTGCCGCGAACTTCAGGTGCAGTTACTACTCGCCCAATGGAAGCCTCATTATGCAACAGATGCTGCGGCACTAGCCTGGAATATGCAATGATTTTTCCGCTCAGGTAGCCGATAAGGTGATAGCAATGTTGGTCTACGCCATCTAGGTCCAGGTAAATGCATTTTTGTTCTACTACGAAAACAGTACTACGCAGTTGCAGGCAGGCATACAGTTCCAAAGAAGAAAGTTCAGAAAATGGCTTACACCGCCAGTCAGGCGTATCAACACCAGTCATAGCTTAATAGCCATATTTATGGTTCCAAAGATGCCGCAAGAACTTTCGGAGCTCCTCTTCGCGTGGATTATTGCCAGGCTCGTAAAACCTGGTGCCGGAAATTGAATCAGGTAAAAATTCCTGTTCCGTAAAATTGCCTTCAAAATTATGTGCATACTTGTAGTTCTTTCCGTAGCCCATGTTTTTCATCAGCCCTGTGGGTGCGTTGCGCAGGTGTAATGGCACCGGCAGATCACCTTGCTTTTCCACCGCTGCCAAAGCATCTTCAATAGCAATGTATGAGGCATTGCTTTTTTGTGATGATGCCAGGTAGGTAACACATTGCGCTAAAACAATCCTGGACTCAGGATAGCCGATCTTGTTTACAGCTTCAAAAGCGGCATTCGCTAGAACCAAAGCAGTGGGGTTTGCATTTCCAATGTCTTCACTTGCAAAGATCACCATACGCCGTGCAATGAACTTCACGTCTTCGCCAGCGTGCACCATCCTTGCCAGCCAATAGATAGCACCATTTGGATCTGAGCCACGGAGTGATTTTATGAAAGCTGAAATAATATCGTAGTGTTGTTCTCCGCCCTTGTCGTAGACGGAAATCCGTTGTTGTGCAATGCTCATCACTCTTTCGTTTGTGATGAGCACGGGCGGTTCATTGCTGGCCTCAGATACTAGTTCTAACAGGTTCAGAAGTTTGCGGGCATCACCACCAGCAAGCGTGAGCAATGCTTCTGTTTCTATTAGTTCTATTTTCTTCGAGCTTAACCTCTCATCATGTTCAAGCGCATGCTTTAGCAAATTCAGTAAATCGTCTTTTTCTAAGGTTTTAAGCACGTATACCTGGCATCTGCTAAGTAAGGCACTGTTAACCTCAAATGAGGGATTTTCCGTAGTGGCGCCTATAAGTGTTATTGTGCCCTTCTCCACCGCTCCTAATAAAGCATCCTGCTGTCCTTTATTAAACCTGTGAATTTCATCGATGAATAAAATAGCGCCGGCCAATGTTTGCGCCTGTTGAATGACCTCTCTAACTTCCCGAACACCTGAGCTAATGGCACTCAACGTAAAAAAAGCTCTGTTGGTGCTGTGTGCAATGATGTTGGCGAGCGTTGTTTTGCCGGTACCGGGCGGCCCCCAAAGAATCATTGAAGGAAGTTTGCCCTGCTCAATGGCAGTTCTCAAAATACTTCCATCTCCAGTGAGATGTTGCTGCCCTATAAGTTCGTCAATTTTTTGCGGCCTCAGCCTTTCTGCTAATGGTGCAACGTTCATGCTTCAAATTAGTGAAAACAACGACACCAGGTCGAAGACACGCAGACATCTCAAAAACAACAATTATTGAATGTAGCAGGAGAAGCAAACGGCTTTGTAAAAATACACTAGTTTACAACTGCTGCCAGAAATGCTTCGATCTTGTTGAAAGAGTCTGTCAATTTTGACCCGAACCAACCATGGCCGGTATTGGGATACACCACCAGCTGGTGCTCAACACCTGCTTGTTCCAATTTACCTTTTAGAATTTCTGATTGAGACACATGCACAACAAAATCGGCGCTTCCATGCAGGATAAGAGTAGGTGGGCTTTGTGCATTTACAAAATATGCGGGACTAGACTGCATGTACAGCTCGGAATTGGAACTTGGTGTAGCACCGGTCACGGATTGTAAAGCCAGCGGCACCAGGTAGTGCCAGGGACTGTTGAACATAGTCACCAGGTCTGTAGGGGCAAAGAAACTCACCACTGCTTTTGGTTTTACAGGATCTGAGTTTTTGTATGCTTGTAACAACGCTAGATGTCCGCCTGCTGAGAAGCCGAGTAGCACCATTTTATTTGTGTTCACTCCGTACTCTTCAGCCCTGTCTGAAATGAAGTTGACAGCAGCTTTGATATCGTTCTCCGGAGTAGGAAACAAATTCTTATTATTCTTTACCACCCGGTAGTCTACGTTAAAGATCGCATAGTCAGGTAGCCTTTTCTTGAACGTGTCAATGTAGGGAGTGAATTCGTTCTTGCTGCCCGAGTTCCAGCCGCCGCCATGAATCAGCACAATCACCTTTGTTGTGGCAGTGGAACGATTTGCAGGCAGATAGATATCCATCCTTTGCATGGAATCGGTACCATACGAAGTATTCAACCTATTAGCTGCAGTTTTATTATCGAGAGAATCTGTTTGTTTATCGCTCTTCTGACACGCAATGGAATATGACATTAGAAATAGTACGTAGAAGATCTGTTTCATACGGTAGTCATTGGTGTCAATTCTTATGCCGTAAGATACACAATCTCTTTAGCGAGATAGTATAAATTGTTAATAAAGAAGACAGCTTATTCTTAGCCTTTCAGTTTTAGCCGGATATTGAGCTCGTCCAGTTGTTTTTCATCAATACCAGCCGGTGCATCGAGCATCACATCACGCCCACTGTTGTTTTTTGGAAATGCTATAAAGTCGCGTATGCTTTCGCTGCCGCCGAGAATTGCGCACAGGCGGTCAAATCCAAAAGCAATACCCCCGTGAGGTGGAGCGCCGTATTCGAACGCACCTAAAAGAAATCCAAATTTATGCAGCGCTTCTTCTTCGGTCATACCCAATGCCGCAAACATTTTTTCCTGCAAACCGCGTTGGAAAATCCTGATTGAGCCTCCTCCAATTTCATTGCCATTCAGCACCATATCATAAGCATTTGCTTTAATGTTGGCATAAGGATGATTAAGGTATTCGGCAGCGTTAGAGATTACAGGATCATTATTAATCATTACGTCTATTTGAGAAGGCTTTGGAGCGGTAAATGGATGATGCCGAGCTACCCAGCGGTTTTCATCTGCTGCGTATTCAAAAAGAGGAAAATCGAGCACCCACAGCAGCTTGAATTCATCCCTCCTTCGTAATCCAAGTCGCTCACCCATTTCCAACCGAAGCTCACTAATTGCCTTTCTTGTTCTTTCTTCCGCCCCGGCCAGAACTAGTATAAGATCGCCAGGCTGCGCACCAGCAAAGTCAGCAATCAACCTGAGTTTCTGTTCAGAGAAAAACTTGTCTACGCTACTCTTCAGGCTACCATCTTTATTATACCTGATGTTTATCATTCCTTGCATTCCGATTTGCGGACGTTTGATCCAGTCCGTCAGTTCATCCAGCTGTTTGCGGGTGTATTCTGCTGCGCCAGGAACGGCAATGGCAAGAACGGTTTCTGCGTTGTCAAAAACCGGGAATGATCCCTCGAGACGATGTTCAGTAGAAGATTGTTTCTGATTATTCCATAACGTCTCGCTATTGCGTTCAAAGAATACTGTTGAGGGAACTTTCAGGTTCGACAGCCTCATACCAAACCGAATGTCTGGCTTATCATTTCCATACTGCCACATCGCTTCTTCCCACGTCATTCGTTCAACGGCTGCATTATAATCTATCCCTTTTACCGTTCTAAAAATGTGCTTGATCAACCCTTCAAACATGTTGAGAATATCTTCTTGCTCCACAAATGCCATTTCGCAATCTATCTGTGTGAACTCGGGCTGGCGGTCCGCACGGAGATCTTCATCTCGAAAGCATTTTACTACCTGGTAGTACCTGTCGTAACCACTCACCATCAGCAGCTGTTTGAAGGTTTGCGGCGACTGAGGTAATGCATAAAATTGACCGGCGTTCATTCTACTAGGCACTACAAAGTCTCTTGCACCTTCGGGTGTCGACTTGATCAGGAAAGGAGTTTCAATATCCATAAACCCATGCTCGTGAAGGTAATTTCTAGCTGCACGATTCACGGCATAGCGCAACTCGATGTTTTTCTTGACGGGGTTTCTTCGGAGATCGAGATAACGAAACTTCATGCGCAGGTCGTCTCCCCCGTCAGTGTCATCCTGGATGGTGAAAGGCGGTACAGCGGATTTATTCAAAATGTCAAAAGAGCTGACAAGAATTTCAATATCGCCAGTGTTCAAGTTAGTATTCTTGTTACTGCGCTCTGCTACCGTGCCAGCCACCTGCAGCACGTATTCTCTCCCTAAAGGCTGCTGGTCTAACTGTGTGTTGAGTTCCTCGCCGAACAACAATTGCGTGATACCGTACCGGTCGCGGAGGTCAACAAAGGTGATGGAGCCAAATTTTCGCACGGTTTGCACCCAGCCTGCCAGCGTTACATTGGTGCCTGTGTGGTGCAGTCTTAATTCGCCGCATGTGTGAGAACGGTACATGAATGAAGTTGTTTATTGAAATTCCGGCAAAGATAAACTGGCAGCAAATTGCACGGCCAGGTGAGATCAGATGAAAAACAACTAACAATGACTATGTGTAAGCCTGCAGTGAAGAAGTAATCACATAGTGGCCACCTGTGCTTCCTTCGCTCCTTTTATTTTCTCAAATAGGTAGTAATACACTAGCACAAGCACACCTATGCCAAAAGGAAAAATAGCAAAATACTTACCCTCAATACCTGCGAACAATGTTTCATCAAAACCAAAAAATTCGGAGATCATCCAGTAAGAATTTGCAGAGATCCAAAAGGTAATGGCAAGATTGTGTGCCAGCTCGGATTTGATCTCACGGGTTCTCCACGCGATGATAATAGAAATGATGAGCGTGGGAAAAATCATTACAATCCCGAGCAACTTCCAGATCATACACCAGGCGACGTCTTTTAAAAGCCAGAAGATGATGTGCATATTTTCCATTTTCCGGTAGCGTGCAGGAATCACATACATCAGTTCATTCGAGTTGCTCATGTCAGTAGGTATCAAAAAACCAAATGTACTATGCAGCGTATTTATTTGGAAAGAATTCGACTGAATCTTTGAACATTAGCTTCGTCTGTAATGGGAGAGCCAAAGCAAATGTTTTGAACTAGTTGATGTGCGAAAAACGGAGCCAGGGAACTGCCTTTTGTGCCCATTCCATTCAATATACCCACAGATGGATGTTGAGGATGGAAACCTACGAACGGTCGCCGTTCAAGTGTCGAGGGTCGGAGTGCCGCTTTGTGATCTACTATTTTGTACGGAACTTTTAA
>DASQNW010000501.1:0-9555 GCA_035644775.1 Chitinophagaceae bacterium
AATGACGGGCAGCACCAGCAAGCGACTCCAGTAGCTGATTTTCTTATTGTTTGATTTCCTGATCATGGCTAATCTTCTTTTTATTGATGATTGAAAAAATTGCGATGTTAAAGTGTTATAATATGCAGGGTAGGAGGCCTGCAGAACAATAGCTGCAAAATCATTGGTGTTTGACGAGCCTATTGCCTCCTCATCTGCTATAAATTCATGGATCATCTTCATTTCTCTTTGTATTAACCAGAAAACGGGATTGAACCAGTAGAAGATTAGTACAAGGCGCATGAAAAGATTATCTAAGGTGTGGTGCTCCCGTACATGCACCATCTCATGCCGGAATATTTTTCTACCATTTTCAGAATCCAAATCAATGTTTCTGTTCCAGAAAATGAACTTCAAAAAAGAGAATGGTGTGCCTTCAATGTCTGTGTTGATGAACTTTGCAGAATGAAGTAGCACAGCAACATGAGAGTTGATGATCTTGACGATCCTGTAAATAGACCTGGAAAGTTGAACCAGAAGAAGAAGTGAGACCACGAGATAGCAGGCAAATACGACCTGATCAAAAGAAATGGAATGTTTTTCTTGGCTTGCAGCTTCAGTAACGAAAGGATTGGCTGAATAGACAGCATGCAACAACTGGATCGGCTTTGCATCACTGCTGGTTTGCACAATGTTGAATTCAATGCAAGGAATTATCAAGGAGGCGGAAACGATCAACAAAAGATAAAAACGATTCCATTGGTGAAATTGTTTGTTCCGCAGCGCTATGTAGTAGTAGCCAAACAATACCAAAGAGCAGCAAAGAACCTTTAAAAGGTAGTAAACAATGTAAATCATTTCTTTCCTTTTTTTAATTGTTGTAATAGTGCTTCAAGATCTTCAACGCTGATGTTGTTTTCTTTCACCATAAAAGAAACTGCGTCGCTGAACGAGCCGCCGAAATAGCTTTTTACAAGTGTTTTAATAGATGCCTTGGAGTACGAATCTCTGCTTATGAGAGGGTAGTATTGATGCTGCCTTCCGAACGTTCTTGTGCCGACAAAGTTTTTATCTGTCAGTATCTTTAGTATTGTCGCAACTGTGTTCTGGTGCGGCTTTGGTGCTGGAATAGCATCCATGATGTCTCTGATAAACCCTTCGCCGAGCTTCCACACCACTTGCATAATTTGTTCTTCTGCTTTGGTCAATGTTTTCATCGTGAGCTGTTGTTTGCACTAAGCTATAACTAATTTATTAGTTGAACAACTATTTTTTTAGTTGTAGATAAATAATAAGCTTCCCTTAGTGTTTCTTCTTTTATTTTGCATGAAAGAAGTGGAATGGCAGAGGCAATCATCGAAATCCGGAATGCAAACATTTACCAGGGCGAGAATATGGTTTTGCAGGATGTGAACCTTACAGTAAACAGGGGCGAGTTTGTATACCTTGTTGGTAAGACAGGAACAGGGAAATCAAGTCTCCTAAAAACCCTGTATGGTGAACTGCCATTGAAAGAGGGTAGTGCAACTGTGGCAGGATATGATTTGCGCCAACTCACCTGGAAAATTGTTCCGTATTTAAGGAGAACCCTGGGTGTGGTATTTCAGGATTTTCAGCTACTCACAGACAGGAATGTGAATGAAAATCTGAAGTTTGTGCTCCGCGCCACGGGGTGGAAAGATGAAAAGCTGATGAACGAAAAAATTGCTGACGTCCTGGACAAGGTGGGTCTAAAGTCCAAAGGCTTCAAGATGCCTTTTGAGATGAGTGGTGGAGAACAGCAACGTGTGGACATCGCACGAGCATTACTTAATTCCCCCAAATTAATCCTTGCCGATGAGCCAACCGGAAATCTCGACCCTGAAACATCAGATGAAATCATGCAATTACTTTTTCACATTTCGAGAGACTTTGGAGCAGCTATTGTGATGGCAACCCATGATTATATTGTTATACAAAAGTTTCCATCCCGCACCGTGCGTACTGAAAAAGGAAAGCTAATTGATAATGCTACAATAGTGCATTGATTTGCGCGGCATTTGCTTTGTTGTCGTACATCATCTTCAGATACATACGTTCATTTGTATCATCTTCTGAAAACTCCTTGCTCAACAAGGCTTTGATTGAATTAGCAAAATCACTGCCCGACTCTGCAACGTTTATTCCTTTTTCAATGCCGCTACCTTCAATTCCAGCCCTGTTGGTCAGGCAAAATCTTCCGCTAAAGAGTGCATGTAACACCTTTAGTTTTACTCCTGTGCTGTTAAAAGACGGAAGAACATTGATGTGCGCATGACGTATCAATTCCTCAAGCTTATTATCATCAGGAGCTTCCACAAGTTGACACTGCGGCAGGGCCTGCAATATGTCTTTCAAGTGTTGAGAAGGTTTATGGCCCGCAACAATTAATTTACCAGCTGTGAGAGGGAGCACCTCTGTTGCCAGCCATTTAGCAGCTTTTTCATTTTCCGGCACTGATAAGTTCCCGTGGTACAGACAGTACTCTCCTTTACCAGGAACACAATTGATTTCTTGCCATGGGATGAAACAAGGTATATGTGAAACATTTGTCAGGTATCTCTTGAACTGTTCAACATCGGCAGTCGAAAGACAGATGTAGCGGCAATTATTTTCGAGCGAGTTCTGGTAAATTTTCAGCAAATGGCTCTCCAACTTAAAGTAGATTTTCTTCAGCAAGCTTTTTTCGGTTAATGCAAGGTTCCGGTAATACGTTGCTTCGTTGTTATGTACACGGACAATGATTTTTTTACCGGGATTAATATATCGAGATATCCCGGTGCAGTGGATGCCCTCCAACAAAATGGGAGCGCTGTCATTATTGATTTTGTTAATCAAGTCCTGGTTTATTCGCGACGCTACTATATAAGGCTTCCCTGTGCTGATTGACCTAATAACGGATTTTCTGGAATAGGTGTGCACTTCGGAGCAGAGACGCTTTATGGCATCTAAATCTCTATGTAGCCGGTAATCAAAATAGTGGAGCTTTATTTGGAGGCCAGCTTTGGCCAGCGCTTCTATTTTATAATACAGATCGATAGCCCCGCCGTAATCAGGTGGTGCCGGTGCATCGAAACAAACAATATGAAGAGTGGAGCTCACCTGGTTTTGGTATTACTTTTCATGCTGTAATATTTTGTTAGATTCTACTATACCGTAGACATTAATAATATGACGAATAGATGCGGTCAAGTTTTTTTTCTTCCTCCTCCCAGCATAGCTCTCTGGCGGCTCTGTACGTGTTACGCTTCCATTGATTATAGGCAGTTGTGTTCGCATGTATGCCCACCAACGTGTCAGCTATTTTGCCTGGACTTATCTCGTCAATGGTAATTCCTATATCGTAGTGGTCGATGATCTTTTTCACTTCTTTTACTGAAGAACTCAACACAGGCACAGCTGCGTGTATATAGTCAAAGATTTTGTTGGGCAGGCTCAACTCGTAGTTCAATGAGAGTGGCTTATCAAGTGACACGCCAACATTTGCTTGACGAGTGTAGTAGTAAAGCTGATTAAAAGGAACCTTCTCAATAAATGTAACCTGATTTCCGAGTTCGAGATCTTCTACCAGTTTCTTTAGGTCGAGCCAGCTTGTTCCACTACCAATAAGAACGAGATGAAAATGGGGAGGTAATAAACTCATCGCCTGTACCAGTTCCTCACCGCCCCGTCCTTTGTTTATCCCTGCGCCTTGCATTAGAATTAAAAATTTGCCTGAAGGGAACGGGTTAGTGTAGTCTATATTTTCTTCTTCTCTTTTTACCCGCGGCAGGTTACGCACAACTTCCATATGCACATTGTATGTAGCCTTATAGATGGCTGCTATCGAGTCGCTAACGGTGTAAGCCTTGTCTGTTCTTGCTAAAAGAAATCGCTCCAGCAATTGCCAGATCTTCTTCTTCCGCGGACTGTCGTCCAGCTCAGGTACGCCGGTAAAAAATTCATGACTATCATAGATCAGCGGAACTTTTTTAAAATAAGCGTGTATGAAGTTCGGCAATAGTGTATCCAGGTCATTTGAAAGAAGAATATCTGCCTTTCTGAATAATTTGAAAAATAAGCGCAGCATGAACTCTGCGTACATCAATACTCCCTTGTTAAAAAAGCAGTACAGCCGCTCTGTTTGATAAACCTGTTGCTGGAGGGGCAAGCTGTTTTTTGTTTCTCTGCCAATTAGATGAACTTCAAAGTTTTTGTTGTGCAGAAAGGTGCATACTTTATGAACTCTTTGGTCTGATACCAAGTCAGTAATCACCGAAACGACAATGGTTTTTTTTAGACGCATATGTTGTTAAGCTGCCGCAATGATTGTTCAAAAACTGTCCGCCATCCTTTCCACGCAAACGATTCATTCACTGTATGGTTATGCCAAAGACTTACAAATTCTCCATTGAAACGTTTCACTATATCTATAAATCTATCCGAACAAGAAGCTGCGTCTGATGGCGAGCAATGAAGTTTATGAAAACTTCCTTCCATATAAGTTATAGGATGAACGAGGAGCTCCGTTGAGAGGTCTTTTTCCAGATCAAACCACTTAAAAGGAGTACATATACCTGCCCTGAATCCCGGATGAGACGCATATCCCATGGTGTAGTCATCCGTCAGCCCCGCATCAATAACGCACCGGTAAGTGTGTGGAAGTTTTAGCTTTAAAAAATGCTGTCTGCTCTTGCGAATCTGTTTGCCAATCGCCCATTCTAAATCGGATTTTTCTTCAAAAAATTTCTCGGGAAATTCATTTGTATAAAATGATGGGTGAAGCCCTATTTCTGCATACGAGGAAATGCCCTTCAGCAATCTCCTGAACTGCGTGTTTGACGTTGAGGTGTTTTTGTCATACTTCGAATACTTACCCACATTGATAAAGTAAATGAACTGCAACTCAGTTGAGCTCTGACACTGCCTGAGATACTCAAAAGAGTCAAAGGGATCCCGACATAGATTGGATAATGTTTTCGCCTGTGCCAGCAAATACTGCGGCTTCACCAAAGCAACATTTCGTATCAGTGAAATAGCTTGTCGCTTCATTCCTCTGTATTTGAAAGCATAAGCCTGATCAACATCAATGGTTATGACAGCGCTGAAGGGGCGTTGTGTTGATGATAGCGATGGAAATCGTTCCTTAAGTACCTGCTTTACCTCTTCTGACCACAGGTTCACTAGAGGTAGATGCAGGAGGTTCTGCTTTTTGATTTCCGAGGCAACAGCCGGGAAACGGTGGAACTCATCTGGGGTGTATGGCAGGTATTCTTCGTAGCGTGACACCAGGAAAAACGCAGCTGAAAATGGATCGAAGTTGTCTCCGTTGTTGAAATGCAGTTGGGGAGCGTTTTCTTCTTGTGTAAATTTCAACTGCTGTTCTTTCACACCTTTTTCAAACAACAGCGCATTGGCCTTTATGAAAACTTCTGCTTCTTTCAAACCAGACCCACTATAATTTAGACAAGGAAGATCAGTAGCTTTATATTCATCAACATTGGTGGTGATGCGAAAATCGATGCCTGCAAGTTCTTCTAGTACCAATTTAAAGACGTAGTCCAGCCTGGCCGTTTTTTCGAAGCAATAAACAAGTAGCATTCTCTTATATTAAAGCTGCTAATTGTGAAGCAATAAAAGCAGATGCCTCACCATCGCCGTAAAGATCATCTTTGTAAGCAGAACTCTCCGGCGTATTTTTCCAAACCATTGGTAAGCTGTCAATATCATCATACACAAGCTGATTCCAGTTGCCAATTAGTGTTTCCGGCCATTCTGTTTCTTTCCGGAAAGTTACACACGGAGTTTTAAGCCAATAGGCTTCTTTTTGCATACCTCCTGAATCTGTGATAACACAATTTGCATATTTCTGGTAATGGATCGACATCAGGTACGAAACCGGGTTGGCGAACTGAATGCAAGAATAGTTGGAGAATTCAACACCAGAATCCAGGAGCGTCTTTCGCGTGAGTGGATGCAAGGGAAATATAGTTTTTACTCCGATGCCTTGCAGCACCTCTAGTAATTTCTCGAGCTTCCATATGTTTTGCTGGTTATAATTGCGATGGATTGTACAGAAAAAATAAGGTGGCTCCACCAGGGGAAAGTTCAATTCTGATGATTTTTTCATCAACAGGTCTTTCATTAAATCTCCCGCATAATAGATATCTCCCGAATTCATGCTATTCTTCAGGTGAGACAGCGCAGGGCGCGACGAACAAAAATGGACGTGAGCAAGCAAATCTGCAATAATCCGGTTTTGCTCTTCTGGCATTTGAGTGTTCATGCTTCTTTCACCAGCTTCAACATGTATTAGCCGAAGACACAATTTGGCTGCTGCTATGCTCCCCGCCAGTGTTGAATCAGTATCGCCATACACTAAAACTGCGTCAGTGGTATTTGTCGTGAGAACTTGCGAAACTTCAGCAACCATTTTCTCAAGTCGCTCTGTATTGCTGAAACCTTCAGCGGGCGTTAAGCAGACAAAAGGGTCATTATCATACAGATCATGCTTAATGGCACTATTTAAATCAGCATCGTAATGCTGATGTGTGTCTATAGAACTTACATCAAAAAACTTCTTCAGCTGAGGCAGCAAAACAGCGTGCTTAATAAGCTGCGGACGTGTTCCTACAACGCAAGTAAGTTTCTTCATTCGGCAGTGAAGTAGAATGGTTTCTTTAATTGCCAAAAATAACAACAAAAAGTCCTGCTATAAAAGCAGGACCCATTGCTCTAAACCTAACTTAAAACATGTCGTTTATACCATAAACGGTATTCTTATCAAAAACTTACGGGTTCGGAGATTGGCTCATTCTCAGCTCGAGTGTTGCGGCGTTTGAACAAGTTTTGATCGAATTTGCCAAAGCGCCAGCTGAAATTAACACGAACAAGCTGCTGGTCTCTTACGCGGTAAACATCCTGCACAAAACCAGGCGCCTCGGTGAATGCAGAATATCTTCTTGTTTTTAGCACATCGTTCATGTTGACAGATATCGTTGCTCTTTTTTCTTTTAAGAAATCGTACCTAACCGCTGCATCCATTTCAAACTGCGGTCTTATATAACCTTGTGCAGAAGTGTTAGGACCTCCAAACCACCCTCCACCGCCACCGCCGCCGCCGCGGCCTCCACCACCACCACCGCCGCCGCTTACAACGAGTCTTTTAGAATTGTAGTCGGTAGAAATCTGAATGGAAAAGTTTTTGGGAAGCTTAAAGTTGTTGTTGAACCGAAGGAAATAGCTAGTCAGCTGCTGTGGATCTTGCTGATCCTTCAAATCGATTTTAGAAGTAAAAAGGTTTATGTTAGAGGTAACATCCCACCATTTGGTGATCTTGTTTCTTGAAGTAAGTTCCAGCCCACTTACATAGCTTCTGTTAGCGTTTACATAAGATAAAACGGGAAGCTCTTTATCCAGCACATCTACCTCTTCTCTCACCTGTATACGCGTGATCAGGTCGTCTGTATTTTTAAAATAAATGGAAGCCAGAAAATTATCTCTGTTCTTGAATGTTTTTGAATAAGACATTTCAAGCGAGTTGGTGAACTCTGGGTTTAGATCGGGATTTCCCCGGCTGATGTTCAACGTATCTGTAAGGTCGTAGAAGGGGAACAGTTGCCAGAAGTTAGGACGGTTGATTCTTCTGCTATAGTTGAACTGCATCTCGTCGGCATCAGTTAGCTTTTGAGACAAGAATAAGCTAGGGAACAAACTTATTGGGAATTCTTTTTTAAATGGCTGGTTCTTTGTCATCAACATACCCTCGTAGTTTGAACTCTCCAACCGAAGACCAAGTTGGTAGCCAAAATTTTTAATGCGATTCATGAAGTTGGCATAGGCCGCATACACATGGTCCCTGCTTGTGAAATGAATGCTTTGTTCCTGGTTGTAAATGACACTACCATTGTCATCCATGAAGAAGTAATCCGTTCTGTTGCTCATGTTGCGCACGAATGCCCGTGCACCTAACTCAAGTTTAGATTTGTCAGTCAGCGGATTGGCGTAATCAGTTTGCAGTACCAGATTATTGTTGGTTCCGCTGCCACGTTGCAGTGTAGTGTAATTATGGAGAAAAGTTTTTCCGGGCAACTTGTATATGCTGGTGTTGATTGTATTGTCACTTTTGTTCCGGCCTTCGTTGTAGGTGACGTCTGCTGTTATCTCGTGACCGGTTTTCGGAAAATTATGTTTAAAGCTGGCTTGTGTACCCCAATTCCGAAACTGGTTCTCAGCGTTTGAAGATCGTTCGTTGAATCGCGATCCCGTCACTGCTCCATTGAAAATTGAATCAACAGTAATGCCGGCATTGTTGGTGGGCGACATGCTGCCTCTTGCCATGGAGCCACTCAGTGTCAAAGTGTTCCGGTTGTCCATGAAGTAATCAAAACCAGCACGGCCGAAGCCGAAAGCTCCGTTCATCACACTTCTATCATTTTGAAAGGAGCGGAGGGTGGTATCTCTATAGTCAAAACGTTCGTTTGTACCCTTGCCAATAGATCTTCGCTGGTTGAAGTTGCTCATAGCAAACAAGTTGATCTTGTTTTGCCGCATGTTGGCATTTCCGCCTAATCCAAATCGTGCCCGGGAGTCAATGTTCGCCCGCACGTTGCCGCTATAGCCTACTCGTTTGTTCTTTTTTAAAACAATGTTCAGTATACCTGCTGTTCCACCTGAAGCATCAAATTTAGCAGACGGGTTGGTAATTACTTCAATGCTCTCAATTGCATCAGCAGGAATTTGTTCCAGCGTCATGTTGGTAGGGCGCCCATCAACAAAGATCTGCGGAGCACTATTTCTTAAGCTTACATTTCCATCAATATCTACTGAAATGGTTGGCACGTTGCGCAGCACATCTACAGCAGATCCACCCGCAGAAACGATGTTTTGTTCTACGTTGAAGATCTTGCGGTCAATACCCATCTGCACCATCGGCCGAGAGCCGGTTACAGTAACGTTGCTGAGTACTTTATCATCAATCTCAAGTTTGATGTTGCCAAGGTCTTTATCCAGAGCATTCATGAAAGCAGCCGGATCTCCGCCACCGTTTCTGTTAGGTAGTTGAAAGGCAACATTCTGTTCAACGGGCTTGTATCCAATGCCCGTCACCCGTAAAATATATTTGCCAAACGCAGGCACATTCTCTATACTGAAATTCCCTCCATTGCCCGTGAGCATGCCGCCGGCAATCACCTCTTTCATCTGTCTGGTTGCAGAATCCATGCGGTTTTGAACCAGGGTTACCGAAGCAGCTTGAACTCCTTTATTCCCGGCATCTATAACGCGGCCAAAGAAGCGACCTGAAGGAGCCTGGCCACCCGCACGTCCGTTACCCTGGGCTATTGTTGATGAATGTAGAAGAAAAGTAAAGAAAATAGATAAAGAAAAAAATCGCATGGTTGGAAATTTATTGCACAAAATCAAACACCGGCAAGAGCACAAGTTACACTGCTAAAAAAGGATACTGGTCTGCCGTTAACCATAATTAACATCAAATAACTGTAGTGGTGTAGAATAGAAAAACCCCGAAAGTGCTTCGGGGTTTGGGGTGACTGACCGGGTTCGAACCGGCGACCCTCA